>CAZKON010000001.1:0-49034 GCA_964554415.1 Candidatus Woesearchaeota archaeon
CCCCCCACCTTCTCATTCAGTTCTTTAAGTAATGGATTCAACTTTGTCCCAAAGACTTTTGCAGCTCTTCCAAGACCGCCCATTTGATTAAATGGGGCGTCTTCGAGGTCTTCCTTGAGAATTTCAATAGAGGTAGCGATGTGGCCTTTTATGAGCATGAGCCATTTTAATTGTTCTTCACTGAATTGAACTCCTTCTTCTTTTTGTCGTGCGAGCCATTCAGCAAACCGCTTATCAACGGTGTCGAGATAGGGTTCAAGTTCCTTTGTCTTTTCAATTTCAAATTTTAATAAAGAGATAAAATTAGCAATTTCTTTATCTGAAACTCGCCCCTTGACTCTTGCTTCTTCAATCTGTCTGTAAGCTTGCCAGAGTCTTGAAGTCGTTAAAGCAAAAGGAGGGGCTTTAATTCTTTCATACAGCTCTTTCAAATCGCTCCAATGGAGCTTTCCCTTATTATAGAATATCTCAATCGCGACAAGCTCTGTTTTATTTTTCTTAATGAATTCTTTAAACGAGCCGACAACTTCCTTTGCCTTCTTGGTTGCAATTTCTGAATACTTGGCTTCTTCGACAACATCAAGCGATGAAACGTCAACAATAATTTCTGTCTCTTTCTTTATTTCTGGAAGTCTCCCGATAAATTTTGTATTCCCAATGAATGACTTTAATGAATTATCCATTCTTTTTTCAGATACTTCATCAAGTTGTTTTGATGTCGGTTCCCTGCCAAATTCTTTTTGTGCTTGCTCAAAAATCTTATCTTCATCAATTGAATCAACCAGTTCCCTTGCAAAGTCTTTTAATGTCTTTCCCTGTGTGATTGTTTCTATTTCATGGACTTGTTCTTCTGTTAACTTCTTTTGAAGTCTTGAGAGTCTGCTTACCAGAGAGGATACAAGTTCCTTCGTTGGTTTTCCATATTGCAGAGATTTAAGCAACTTCTCAAATGAAAGAGAAGGATTCTGCTCCAGTGGACGGCTTTCATTTAATTCTTCAGATTCACAAACTCCGACAGCATCAATAATAACAAACCGCTCTTTTGCTTGTGCATCTGGAGTTATAGACATAAAATCTTGATTATTCATTACACGAACTCCCCGACCTTTCATTTGCTCAAAATAATTTCTACTCTTAACTGATCTCATAAAAAATACAATCTCAAGAGGTTTAATATCTGTCCCTGTCGCAATCATATCAACTGTTACTGCTATTCTGGGAAATGGACTGTTTTTAAAAGACCTTAACAAGGCATCGACATCGCCTTCTGTTCTATAGGTAATTTTCTGGCAAAATTCGTTCCCTTCTCCAAATTCTTCCCGTACTATATCAACAATTTCTTCTGCATGATTGTCATCCTTTGCATAAATTATGGTTTTTGGAACCCAATGTCTTCCGGGAAATATTTCAGTAAATAGCTTTTGCTTGAATGTTCTTATTACCTTTCTTATTTGGTCTTTAGAAGTTACTTTTCTATCAAGTTCACTTGCGTTATAGATTACTTCGTCTTCGACTTTGTGCCACCTCTTTTCTCGTGTTCTTTTATCACGTTTTATGATAACTTCTCCACTTTCAATCTTTGAACCTTCTCTTGAAATCTTTGTTCGTATGTTATAGACTGTAAAATCAACATTAACATCATCAGCAACTGCTTGCTCGTGTCCATATTCCATAACTAAGTTGCTATTAAAAAAAGCAATGGTACTTTTTGAAGGAGTTGCAGTTAATCCAATGAGATAAGCATCAAAATAGTCAAGAACTTGCTTCCAGATGTTATAGATAGACCTATGGCACTCATCAACAATAATGAAGTCAAAAGATTCCATAGGAAGTTGAGGATTGTATTTAATTTCAACTGGCTTTAATGGGAGTTTTTGCTCATATCCTGATTTTTGCTCTTCAATAACATTCAGCTCTTTTCCACAAATCATTGAATATACTCTCTGAATTGTCGCAATACAAACTTTGTCTGATTCTTTAATTTTATTAGATCTTAAGAGATGAACATTGTAAAGTTCTGTGAATTTTCTTCCATCTCCGGGCACTTCAAAATTTTGAAACTCTTGTTCCGTTTGCTCTCCAAGATTGAATCTGTCAACAAGAAAAAGAATTCTCTTGGCTTTTCCTTTATCAATTAATTCATTGCATAGGTTGACTGCCATGAGTGTTTTGCCTGCACCTGTTGCCATCTGAACGAGTGCTTTGGGCTTATCTTTTGCAAGAGAGCCCAAGAGATTATTTATCGCATTTTCTTGTACTTTTCTTAATTTCTTATTTTCAACACATGGTATTTTTTTTAGCCTATTTCTTAAAGTATCTTTTGTACGTTTTACCCACTCTTCAAATGTTTCAGGTCTATGAAAATTAAAAACTTCTCTACTTCTTGGCTTAGGATCCCATAAATTTGTAAAACGAACTTCGTTTCCATTGGATTCATAAATGAAAGGTAACGGTAAAGAAATATGCCTATAATCTTTTGGAAATCCATCTGCATAGCCCTTTGTTTGCGTTTCCTTTCCAATAAGCGTTACTCCTTCTTTTTTTGCTTCAATAACACCAACAGCAACTCCGTTAACAAACAAGATATAATCTGCTTCTCCAATGTCCTTTCCCATTTGGAAATATTCAACCGCAACACCATTTGAACTATAGATGTTAGCGGTCTTATAGTCTTGAATATCCCATCCCGCGGAAACAAGTTTAGGATTTATTTTATCGTGCCTGGCTTTGACTTCTGGACTTCTTTCATTCCCCATGATAAAGTGATGAGAAGCGTTTTTAAAAACCTATCCTGAAAGATTAAATAAATGGTTTTTATGAGACTTTATAATCTATACCCCATAAAAATACTCATTGCAGAATTCGCAGTTCTTCTCCAAGCTGCATGCATTAAATCCTTCGTTGTAAGCTTTAATAACCGCCCGTGAAGCGTCAATCAACTGTTTTTTTACATCTTCTAAATTAAATCCGTCAATCCATTTAGAGCTGATGCATTTCGCATTTCCCTGCTCATCAAATTCAAATTCCAAAGGTCTTTCCTGCTTAAGCATATCCAAAATAACTTTTCTTACTCGGCCATATCTCTCCTGTGCAGCCAAAGCGTAAAAACCAAGCTGCCAATCCCTGTCTTTTTTAGAAATTTGAGCCTTTCCTGTTTTGTAATCAACAATTGATATACTTCCGTCAGGAAGAAAATCAATCCTATCTGCAAATCCCATGAACTTAACTTCTCCGAGTGTCAACGGTAAATACTGTTCTGTTTTAGTTAAAGAACCATATCTTCCTTTGTTTCTTTCAAAGAAAACACGAATTAAAGTTTCAGCCTCTCCCCATTCAACTCCTGACCACTCATTATTTAAGCTCAACTGCCGGGCAAGAAGCAAAAAGTCGTCAACTTTTTGCAAGCGTGAAACAACTCCTTTTTCAAGAACAAGGTGAACAAAACTTCCCATCTGCATTGCTTCCCAAGAGAAAGTTTTCTTTTCAGGCATTCTGTAGATATACTTATATTCAAATTCTTTTTGGCATTCATCAAAAAGCAATAACGCTGAAGGAGAAAGGCGTTCTATCTTTTCTTTCTCTCTTTTCTGTCCATTTTCAGCAGCAATTGTATTAAGCACATTTTCGAAATTATGTGAATCCAAAGCCTGAACAAAGGAAGATGTAGTCTTTATTTCAGGTTGTGGTTCACGATAAAGTTGCGCACTATCTTTCACAAAAATGACATCTGGATTTTTTAGGTAAGCAAACTCGTCAAGGAAAACGGAAGGAGCAACTTTCTTCTTAGCATATTCTTCAGCAAATGTGAGAATAAGTTTCTCCTTGGCGCGGGTAAATGAAACATAGGCAAGTCTTCTTTCTTCAAGAAGCTGATGATACTTCTCATAATTAATAACAAAATCTTCTTTTTCATCTCCTGAAACACTTCCAAGCTCTTCGCGCACTTCAGGAAGCAGTTCAGTAGGAATTAATGAATTCCCAATATATCTTTCGATTGGAAACCTCCCTTGTGCAAAATTTGTAAGAATGACTATGGAATATTCAAGACCTTTAGTTGAATGGCAGGTCATAAGACGCACTCCAGCCTCTTCAAGCTTAGCAGCTTCTATTTCAATTCCAAGATTCTGTAAGACCTCCAGATAATAAAGAAAATTAGAAACATCAGAATCGTATAATTCTTCATGAGTCTTAGCGACATCGTAAAACTTCTGGAGATTCATCATAACTTCTTTTTCTTCAAATGTTCTCTGTTCATTCAATAACCCGGATATTTTATACATCTCTTGCAAAGCCTCGGAGAGAGGTTTATCTAAAAGAGGAATCATATGATGTATCTTCTCCAGAAGAACCTTAAGCGAAAGCATTCCAGCCTCGCTAAGTTTAACTTTTTTAAGTATCTCTATAAATGCAGGAGAAAAAGCAGGCGTAATCTCACTCTCCGATGGTTTTTTGCTCTCTTCCCCCACTCTTCTGTTCTTTTTGGATAATTTTTGGATGTTTTTGCCCAGGACCACTAAGTCCTCTCCAGAAAAATTCATCAGGTAAATTAAATCCCACCAAGCCTGCTCTCCTCCACCGGCTTCCTTCTTGAGTTTATCCAATATGACTAAATAATCGTAAATAGCTTTGACAGATTTCTGTTTGAGCAAAGAAGCCCTTGAAACAGCATAATAGGGAATTCCTGCATATTCCAGAGAGTGTTTAATCATTCTCCCATATTGATGCGCTCTAAAGATGACGCATATTTCTTCAAGGGGAGTTCCGTTATCATTCTCTCTTTGAATAAGCTCAATAATTTTTCGTGTTTCTTCCTGAGCGTCTTTTAATTGGAATACCTCAACTTTCTCTCCTTCTATTTGGTGTGCGTTCTCAACAAAGAAACATTCTTCAGGAGATAAATAATTTCTTGAAATAAGCTGGTGGGCAACTCTCAATACACTATTAGGGGAACGATACGAGCGAGAAAGTGTAAAAACATCAGAATCTGAGACATCAAAGTATTTTTTAAATAACTGAAGGTTCTTGCCGTATGCTCCTCTGAAGCGATAAATGCTCTGATTCATGTCTCCTACAATAGTCATATTTTTATGGGGAGCAATTCGGACAAGAAAGTCCAGTTGCAATTTGTTGGTATCCTGAAATTCATCAACTATAATATAAGAATAATTTTGATTGATGTCAGGAAATCTTTGCAATAATAAAAGTGCATTCGCACAAAGATCAGAGTAGTCCTGATAATTTCCTTTTATTTTCATCTTTTCGTAGGCATTCCAAGCCAAGACAAACTTTTTCATCTCTAATACTCTCCTAAGATTCTTAATCTCTTCAACAAGGAATTTCTTCTTCTTTGAGTCCTGTCGTAGATGAATAGTCGCGAGTTCAAAATTCAGGCTTTCTATGCGTTTCTGAAAATCTATCTCACCATATTCTTTCATCTTTCTTTCAATAAATTCCTTGAATTCGTCTAAACTGATTCCTAAATCTTTTGCTGTGCCGATAGTATTGATGTACTTCTGGCAATAATTGACATGCACTCTCAAATTGCGATGCAATATTACCATTGCCTGATCAGGATCAAGTATTTTGAATTCTTTCATAATGCCTATTTTATCGCCATATTTTCTTAAGATTTCAGCGCTAAATGCATGAAATGTTCTTATTATCGGCTCTTCCCCGACAGGCAGATGCAAGTTTTTCTGGACTCGTAGAAGAAGATTATTTGCCGCTTCATTAGAGAAGGTTATACACACAATTCTTTTTGGTTCATAAACTTTATTCTCGACCATGTACTTCATCTTTTCCACAATCGCATGAGTCTTTCCTGTCCCTGCCCCGGCAAGAATAACACATGGACCAGAAATTTTCTCCATTGCTTCTTTCAGCTCATTCATCATTTCCTAGAGAAAAGAGCATTAATAAGGTTTTATGCGTTTTGCTTTCTAGCTTGTCCTTAACAAAGGTTATATGGATGTATATCTTTCGTTAAGTGCTTCTTTCCACCATTTTAGGTAGTCTTTGTTTTTCCCATTGCTCTTGGGCTTTTTGTAAGAGATGGTATTCTTTTGAGATGGTGAAGGGGATGCTGGTAAGATGAAACAGCATCTCGGAGAAAGTAAGAGTTCCGATTGTCAACAATACGCGCGGAAGCATGAGAAGTGTCGAAAGAATCTCCTCTGCTCCGAATATTTGTTTTCCGCTCTTCTTATCAAATTTCAGAGTTTCGTACGACAAAGGTCGGTACGCTTTTGCGCTTACAGAATATCCTCCTCTGGCGTAGACCTCCGTAATTTCATTTTCCCCCTCTCCAGAATATTGACATACTAGAATACCAGAATCAGCTATTTTATCAATACAAAAAGTAAGACAATCACAAGACATTTCTTCTCCGCGTTGTTTCTTTTCCAATAATTCTCTGTGGTAATACGTAGGAAAATCAGAGACTGCAAGTCCTGCTTCGCGGTACTCCTTTTGTTTTTCAGTGGTTTGTTGTATAATCCGATAGTTCTGGGAAAAAGCAGGTATTCCTGTTATTGCCGTTACAATGAGTGGCAGTCGTAATCGATATTTCAATGCAGCTTGAAGAGGACCGTATGCCTTGACAACTTCAGAGATTCCTTCTTTCTTCCTTCCAAAGCTATCACTTGCAAAGAAGAGGTAACTTGAAAGCCCCTGAT
Source organism: Candidatus Woesearchaeota archaeon (assembly GCA_964554415.1). Lineage (GTDB taxonomy): Archaea > Nanobdellota > Nanobdellia > Pacearchaeales > GW2011-AR1 > JAGVXD01. The sequence goes on from CAZKON010000001.1 coordinate 6,675, forward strand.
TTTTACTCTTTTCCGTTTGATGTTCTTTCACTTCTTGCCTTTCTGAGAAATCAAGCTTTTCACCATTCGCTCTTTGAAGCACGTGTAAATAAGGAGGATCGATAAGTTCGTCCAGAGAATCGAGAGAAATTCCCCGAGTATGAGCATTTCTTCTCAGTGTTTCTATCTCGTCCCGATAATACTGCGAAATAAAACGGTTTGCATTGTCGAGAAGGCGCGTATTCTCATCTTCTATCTCCGCAGGAGCTCTTGTTTTAATCTCTTTCACAGCAGTGTTATGTAAATCAACAAGCTTGCGTAATTCGCGATTGCCTCTCCATTTTTGTATTGTGTGTATCATGGGATTATTCCTCTCCTCTAGGCTCAACGATAATATCAAATGGTGTGCGGTATAGATGTCCTGCAAATTTGACAGGGGTACCTACATGAAACGTCAAATAGTCTCCGTGCGTTGTACTATCTCTTTGCGTTCGATAATGTACGACTGCATTCGCGCCAAATTCAGCAGCTTTGACGCGCAACCAAAGATGGCTGCGTTCGCGCAAAAATGTTTCTGGCGTCTGTGTGTCAATACGCTTTAATCGCATGTTCAAATCGCGCTCAACTTCGTCAATACTGCCCTGATAGAGGCGAATAAATTCGGCGAGTTTTTCTCTTTCTTGTCTCTTTTTGTTTTCATCATTGCGACGTTTATTTTCTTCTTCATGACGTTTAGTATCTTCATCTTGACGATTCTTATCCTGAAATTCCCACCATCTTTTTTCAAATTCTTTCGTCTTTTTTTGATGTATCTTGAATTCCTTGCCCCAATAATGAACAAAAAGGTCTTTTATTTCTCTGCATCTTGGAAGTTCAAAACAGATGAGAACATCAGAAATAATACTGATAAGTCCTCTTCTTTCTTTAAAAAAATCATTTCCTATAATCTTCTTCTGTACATCATCATATGTAATTGTTTGATATCGGAAAAGGTTATCAGAACGAAGACTTGAGAAATCTCTGACAAGAACATAAAGCATATCATCTTCTCGTCTTGCAATGATGTCGTACCTGCCTTGAGGCAGAAGTGCTCTTATACTTTCAGGAATTGTGCTATGCTCAGTATTTTGTGTCTTGCTCATGTTTTCTCCGTGATGATGCCATCACTTTCTGATAGCAACTAAAGAGTTGTATTTATAGTCTTGGTTAGCTTTATTTACAACCAAAGGGTTTAATAATCTCACCTTATTTGAAAAAGAATGATTGAAATTGCCCTGCCTGAATTTGAGAATGAAGATAAGAATGTTAAGGACCTTGTGTTCAGCATTCTTGCTGAAGGAACACCGCAGAGCATAACACAATTACAGCGCGAGCTGAAGCGCCGTTATCAGAAGAACGTAAGCTTTCAGGCAGTCATGAAAGCCACTACGGTTTTAGTTGAGAAAAAAGTACTTCAGAGAGAAGGCATGCAGTATTCACTTGCTCGAGAGTGGATTTTTGAGAGCAGGAACTTTCTTGACAGACTGTATAGAATTCATTTTAATGTGCAAGAACCGATAAAAAAAGTAGAGTTAGGTAAACAGATAACAGTCTACACTGTCAGTAATTTGCTTGAGCTTGATCGCCTTTGGAACGACCTGTTAACAAATTGGGCAAAAGAAGAGAAAGAAGACAAGCGGAACGTCTGGAAAGGCAGGCATTGTTGGTGGCTCATTCCAGACCTCCAAGAAGAAGACCTCATGCACGATTTTTTAATTAAGCAGAAGATTGAAACGTATAATCTCATCACTTCAAAAACCTTGCTTGACAAAATTGCCTTGAAATATTATCTCAAAAAGGGCGCACATGTAAAAATAAAAGAAAAAAGCAAAAATGAGAAAGATACTCACATTTCAGCTTTTGGAGAGTTTTTGGTGAAATTTGAAATTCCCGCACCTATTTCCAAACGGCTTGAGAAAGTTTACGTAAAGATAAAACGTACAGAAGATGTTGATTTAAAGCAAGTTTTGGATATCTTCAAGGAAAATTGCCCTCTCGAGGTAACTGTTATGCAGGATACAATGCTCGCGGATAACATCAAGGAAGAGATAATAAGAGAGTTTTGATGAGCGAGAAAATTTATAGCATCTCTCCATGTCCGATTAAGCGCCAGTGATTGTTGATGTTTCTGGCAATCCCAACATTCTCCCCAGGGGCAGGCACGATAGGAACCTTTAGAGAGAGTTCAATCTCTTTCGACGAGAGTTTCTTAATCACACCAATCGTCATGCCGGTATTGATGCTCAAAAGCAACATCTCAGACATTTTTAGAGGTTCGACTTTCTGAGATCCGCTTATGCCAAAAAGCTCAGGAAAGAGTGCATACTTAATTTTTACAGAAGTAGTTATTTCAGGCAAAACTCCTGCATTGGACGCAATACATCCTGCAAGAGCGTCGCTTTTCCCGAGAGACATATCAAGTGAGGTCTCAATCGACATACTGCCTCCAGGCGTTAACTCTGAAACTGAGCGAGAGCCGTTGAATAACCTTATTACTTTAGCTTTTAAAGTCTTGTAAAAATGCTGGTTTGCTTCTTTTACAATTATACCGGGTTTGATTTCAATAACATCCCCAATTCTAAGAGTGCCTTGTTTGAGTGTACCACCAAGAACAGTGCCCTTCAAGTCTTGAGGCTTTGTTCCAGGACGGTTAACGTCAAAACTCCTTGCAATGACAAATTTCGGAACTCCTGATGTGACTCTTGCTGGTATCTGTATTTCTGCAATTGCGCAATAGATATAAGAAAGATTGATTTCTTGTTGCGCGGAAACAGGAATAACAGGGGTGTTATCATATCTTCCTTTTAGCAAGCTCTTAATCTCCTGATAATTCTTCAAAGCTTGCTCTTTCTCAACCAAGTCTATCTTGTTTTGAACAACAATTAAATTAGGGACTTTCTTTGCCTGCAGTGCTATAAGATGCTCGCGTGTTTGAGGTTTAATTCCTTCATTTGCAGCAATGACAAGAATTGCAGCATCAATAATGGCTGCTCCTGAAAGCATGGTTGCCATAAGCATCTCGTGTCCTGGGGCGTCAACGAAAGATACATGGCGAATTGGAGTTCCTTCTTTTACATTATAATTTTCCTTATCTTTATACAGTATAATATCTGCATAACCTAATTTTATCGTTATCCCGCGCTTCAGTTCTTCAGAATGCCGCGATGCCCAGACACCAGTTAGTTTTGACAATAAAGTTGTCTTGCCATGGTCAATATGGCCGACAATGCCAACATTAAGAGTCGGCAGCTCTTCTTTATCTCTTTTGCTCTCTTTTTTCTGCTCTTGTCGTAATTTCTGCTTCTTTTCCATATCTTTCACAGAAGAAGGGTATTTTTAAACATTGAGATTGAATTAAGCTGCAGGAGCTTCTGTTTTAAGAGCAGGAGAGGCAGATTCTTTCGGCTTGTTTTGCTCAGGGAAAACTTCTGCCAAGGGAGTTGTGCCTGATTTAATAACGCTCAGATTAAGCTGTGTAGTAGTGGCTGTAATTGTCTTGCCCCTCACTGTCTTTCTGCGGCGAATTCCAGGGTAAGAGTCTCTCATTCCAAATCCTTTTGTGAGTAATACTTTCTTAAGACCGATACCTTCAACATCTTTAGTCAATGGAAATCCAGAAATATCACTGCCCCCTGTTATTTGAAGTTGATATCCTGCAAGCTCGGATTTTAGCTCCTTGCCATCAATTGTATCGCCGACAGATTTGCCTGAAAGCATTTCATCTGCGAGTTCAGTTTTCCATGTCTTTCCTTTTTCAGATATGTTAACTTTTAGCGGCATAATATGGAGAGAAAAATGGGGTTTTTAAACGTATCTTAGGCGCCCCACAATTCATAGGATTTCTTTTTTATTTGTGCAATCTCTACCAGAACATGTAATTCTTGTGCAGACAAAAGTTCCTTGTTTTTCTTGAATTGCTTAAATTGTGCCTCAGACAAATCAGCATACAAAACACGAGTTTCTTTTAGCTGTCTGTCAAATGTTACTCCTTGAAGAGCAAGAGCAATCTCCTGCCCTTCTTTTGCTTCATTTAATGATGATTTCTCATTTTGCAGTGATTTAACATGTGCAATAGGTGTGCCCTTTGTATCAATAAGAGGTATTCCCAACTTAACTTTTCCGACAGCTACACGAACTCCAAAAATCGCAGGGTTTGAATTTCTAAAAACATACTGCGGCAAGATTTCAAGCTTGCAGATAGTGGCTAGTCCAAGCATCTTCTCGCGGACAATTGCTTCTTGCTGCTCGCGTCTCCATAAAGTCAGCTCTTCAATAAGCTTATACACAACAGGATTAGCAAGAACTTTTATCGCTGTGGGTATAGATAAATTGTCATCAAAACCAACATTAAAACCAAGAATAACTGCGTTAAGAGGCTCTATCATAAGGTTAGCCTGCGCAGAAATAATGTCTGTTTTGCTTATCGGTCCAATTCCTGCTTTAATTATCTGGATATTCTCCTGTTTTAGAAGCGTAATCAGCGCTTCCAGAGAACCTAAAGAGTCTGCCTTGATTATAATACCCTGTTTATCAAGTTGCAGAACAGAAGCTATTTCTTTTTTGAACTGTGTCTTGATGGATGCAAGGTCTTTATTTGTTTCCTGGAAAGGCATGCCTGGCAGTATCCCTTCACGTTCTGTCAACTGCATGCGCACACCGCTAGCTGCAACAACCTGACTGACTGATTTGTATTTTGTTGAGAGCGGCTGAATCTCTAAGAGACAGCGCACTTTCGTGATAATCGGCTCATTGAAACTTGCAACCATGAGTTCGTCACCTTCGTCAAGCGAGCCGTCGTAAAGAATTGCCTCAGCCCACTCCATACCGCGCTCCTTTTTCAGTTCAAGAATAACTCCCTTTGCTTCTTTGCCAGTTGTCAGCCGCTCGCGGAGGAAACGCTGGCACAATCCACAAAGTACAAACAAAAGCTCTGAAATGCCTTCTTTTGTTCTGGCAGAGCAGGGGACTAATGCAACTTTTTTAGTGAAATCTTTTACATCAAAAAATAAATCAGAATCAAAACCATGCTCCCGAAGCGAGCTTTGAAATGTTAATAAAACTTCATCAAATTCCTGGCGAACATGAATTGCTTGTTGCTCTATTGTATTCTTTACACCTTGTTCGCCTTTCTGCCAGCCAGAAATTGTATCAATTTTATTGAGTGCGATAAGAAAAGGTGTTTTATGTGCCTTAAGAATTTGTAAAACTTCTGCTGTCTGCGGCTTGATGCCTTCTTTTATACTAACTACGACAATCGCCAAATCAGCCAGCGAGCCTCCGCGTTTTCTTAAATTTGTGAAAGCTGCATGCCCAGGAGTATCAATAAACATAAATCCAGGAATATCAAGTTTTACTCTTTGTCTTCCAATTAAAGGACATGCTCTTTTTATTTGTTCTGCAGGATATTTTGTGAATGAAATATTTTGAGTTATTCCCCCAGCCTCTCCTTCCTGAAGAGAACTCTCTCTAAAGCAATCAAGAATACTGGTCTTACCGTGGTCCACATGCCCGCAGAGCGTAACGATGGGGCTTCTGAGTGATTTTGCTGTCATTATAAGTGGTCTCCTGTCTCATGTCTTTATAGAAGAAAAAGGGTGTTTTTAAACTGTACGATAACGTAATAAAAGCATCTAATCCACACACAGGAAACTCTTCAGAGATTAAGAACAAATCCCTGTTTCTATAGAGAGCTTTGAATAACCCTCTATTTTGTAGTTCTAAGAGTGTTTTCAAAGCGGCTCGATAGAGGACTTTAGGGGTTTGTCAAAGTCCTTTATGATATGCAACAATTTAAATATTCAGTTTACTAATAAAAACAATGGAAAAAGATATCGGAAAAATACCTAAGAGTATGGACACGGAGATTGTAGTGCGCATTGATGATTTTGGTGGGCGCGTTGGTTTGACAATCCGCGAGTTTGTCCGCTCGGAACGCTATTCAGGATTCACAAAAGCAGGGACACGTATTCCTGCTGACAAATTCAAACAATTCAAGGAGATAATTAATTCTATTGACGAAAAAGAACTTGAGAAACTATCTGCGCAGACAATACCTCAATCTTCAAGCTTGCCAAATTCAGCAGGGCAACGCGCATTCTCGAAACCTGCTTCGAAACCAGTTACTTCAGATAAGAAACCTGTGGATGTGAAGGCAGAGCCTGTTGAAGAGATTGAAGAACAGGAATTTTAGAGAACTTTATTCTTGTGTTTTTACGTGCATTTGATTGCTTTCTTTCTTTATGCCGGGGAGCGATGGCCCCACAGGGAATCGAACCCCGGTGTCCTCCACGTGAAAGAGGCGTTCTGCCACTAGACTATAGGGCCTTGTGCATTGAAGAAGAAACTGGTTTATAAGATTGTTCCTCCTCTGCGTGCACTTCCACTTTACATGGAAAAACAAAGTCCGATTCGCTCTTGCTGTGAATCTCCTCGCTGACTCTGCGGACTTCATCAAGAACTTTCAGTTCTTGAATGCCATCGAGAATCAATAGATTCTCGAGGTCTCGCTGCGGCGAACGGACTGGCCCTGGGCAGAATCGAACTGCCGCATGCTCGGTGTAAACGAGCCAGTCTAACCACTAGCTTACAGGGCCTTGCTTGTTTTTTACCAGTGTTTTGGGGTTTTTGAATGCTTTGATTCGAGTTAATGCCCTTCGGGCAACTCCGTTAGGATAATCGCCGCATTTCTAACCAGACAGACAGCTTATTTTTATCTGGGGGCTTATCTCCCTCCGAATAAAGAATAAATTCCATTCTCTCATGACATTTTGGGCAATAATCTCTTTTACTTTCTCCTTCCATTCAATGTATCTTTCTTTGTGTTTGTACGGGTCTATTTTCATGTTAATACTATGTAAGTCGATATTTTAATCAACTTGTATCAAACTTGTACTATCTACATTCCTTTATTATACCAAAATGGCAGAACGCCCGGACCAGCAATGTCACCATTTTGGTACTTTCGTGGGCTTTTTTGGTTGTTTACACTTTCTCCTAATATTCACTGATCTCAGGACTTTATAAAAAGAGTCGAAGTGCATTGGATATATTCGAGTCTATGGGAAGGTTCGTGACAAGACAAAACGAAAGATTTATATAGTAGGTAAGACATTTCTTACAATGGTTGAAATGGAAATAACGAGAATGAGTTCAAAGGGACAAGTAGTCATACCTTCTAATTTTAGAAAGCACATCAAGGAAGGAGATACCTTGGTAGTTTTGAAGAATGATAATCAGATTATTTTGAAACCTGCTAGTGCGATGGATAAGCAACTTGCAGAGGACATTGAATTTGCTAAAAGAACTGAAGAATCTTGGAAAGAAATAGAGGCAGGAAAAGGTGTAAGAATGAGTGTGAATGATTTTCTTAAAGAAATGAAAAGCTGGTAAAATATGGTACAAGAGGTTATACGCGCGCCACGGTTTATACAGGAACTTATTTAAAGATGAAATACACAGATTTACCAATGCCTGCAAATATGGCTTTGTGCGACAATAAGATGGCTATAATTTCTTGGTCAGATAAGCCGATTGGAGTTTTGATTACATCTAAGCAGATAGTTGATAAACAGAAGGATTTCTTTAAATCTCTCTGGAAAATTATTGAGTAAGGCGAATTACCTCGAGCAGATTAAATTGGTTATGAAAGTTAAGCAATCTCATCTTTAAGGGGAAGTCGAAAATCTGTCTTCGATAAAAAAGAAAAATCCGCCCGGACCAGGATTTGAACCTGGGAATCCGTGAGGAAACGAGATTTTTGCTATCCTGCTTTTGCAGGCATCAGTAGTTTTCTACCTGCCTAAAGTTTCTTTTTCTAAAAGAAACTGTAGTAGCAATCTCGCGCCGTAACCGCTGGGCCATCCGGGCATAGATGTAGAGAAGAAAAGAGGCTTATAAGTTTTTGTGTTGCTTACGATTGTGCCCAGGTTATGATTCCCAGAACATCAATAACAAGATAAACTACAGATAATATAAGAAGCCCATAGTGCTTATGCTTCCACGCAAATGCTATCCAAAGCAAAGAAGCCACTGTCCAGATATAAAATCCTTCAATATATTTGAAGACATTGAGAATCGCCCCTGTAATGCTCAATAAGGTAGCCGCCCATTCAATCAGGTGGTCACGCAGATTCTTTTCAATTACATGTACTGTATGGAATCTATCTTTTTTTCTTTTCATGTGTTATCTCAAATCATGAGATGACAACCTTTAAAAGCCCTCGCATGTCTCTATCTGTACAGCGCGGTGGAGCAGCCTGGAGTGCTCGCGAGGCCCATATTCACAGTGCGAAGCACTGGTTCGCAACGGGGTAACCTCGAGGTCGTGCGGTTCAAATCCCACCCGCGCTATTTTTATCATTATAGCTATATCGAATAACTTTAATTTCCGTAGTTGTTTTGTTATTCGCTAGATAGGAAATCACATCAGAAATTACGATTATTAATGTGATTTCCTATAATTACGTCTTTCACTATATGTGGGATTTTCAAATCACTCTAATGATTTGTATTAAGCACCATTATTTTTATTAACTCTGATTATATCTATTTTTATGAGCTTTTTTAGAACGCAACTTGAATGCGGAGCAACTCTGCTCGGGCAGAGATTGAAAGACCAGCCAGTTGTATTGGGATGTTCTATTCCATATGGCTCAGCACACGATAAACCTCGGCTTCAAGGAATGGCACACTTTTTAGAGCATATGCTTTTTGAATCTGAAACAAATAACCGCAGAAAAATAATTGAAAAAGAGTTAGATTTTTGCGGTGGAGATATGAATGCTTATACTGAATATTTGCGCACAGTTGTTCATTGTTGTGTTTCTCCAAAAGAAGTTGGTAATGGCGCAAGATTTATCTGTGAACTAGTAAGAAAACCAGATTTCAGACCACATTATTTGGGAATAGAACGTAATATCATAAGAATTGAAACTGATATGGCCGAAGACGACCCTCTTGAAACTGGAGAAGACCTGATAAATCTGGCTATGTATCTTCCACCTTTTGGGGCATTAGTAAGAGGCAAGGAAGAAACAATTCAGAATATTACTTCTGAAGATCTTCAAAGGGCTTGGAAGAGAGCATATCATCCTTCAGGATTTACTTTCTCTTTTGCTGGAGACGTTTCAGGGGATATTGTAAAAAAAGCTATCAACTCTAGTCTGGATAAACATGAACTTCTCTCAACTCCGTACACACCTCTTTCCACTCCTAATATTATGCCTCACACTCAAATTCTTTTCCAAGCAAGAAAAGGAATGAAAAAAACTTATCTGTGTTTAGGTTATCAGAGCCCTCCTTTAACAGACCCCCTTTATCCTGCATTTTGTGTCTTAGATGTTCATCTTGCTGGAGGTCCATTTTCAAGTTTATTCCAGGAAATTCGAGAGAAGAGAGGACTTGCATATCGTGTTATTGCTTTAGAAGACTCTGGAGCAAGACGCGGAGCTTATTGTTTATTTATTGGTACGCATCCTGGAAAAGTAAAGAAAGTTCACCAAATTGTTAAGAGAGAGATTGAGGCAAGTAAACACCTCTCTAAAAAGAGATTTGAATATGCTAGAAACAGACTTATAGGGAGCATTGATTCTACAACCATCCAGCCTGAAGATAGAATGAGTGACTTAATTGAATGGGAAACTGACGGCCCGGGTGCAGAACGACTATTGCGGAAAAAAGAATATATCCAGAAAGTTACTCTAGAAGAAGTGCGAACTGTGGCACACAAATTATTTGAGCAGAAACCAGCCAGAGTATTTATTAGTTCTCCAAAGTTCATACAGAAATATCGCGCGAAATACATGTGAAATGTACTATTTATCTAATCCACTATGATGCTTCTAATTTCATGGAATTGTTTAGTAGAAAGGCATATAAAACATATTGTATCTTTCTTTTCTATGTTAATCTTAGGAATTGACGACGCAGGTCGCGGACCACTGATTGGACCAATGCTTCTCGCAGGCGTTTTAATGGAAGAAAAAGATGAGCGTTTCTTGAAAGAAGAGGGAGTCGCTGATTCAAAGCAATTGGCACATCCTGTACGAGTAAGACTCTCTGAGATAATCAAAGATACTGCCAAAGAATTTTGTGTTGTTTCAACCTCTGCATTGCAAATCGACCGTGCCATTCAGAGCGGGATGAATCTGAATACGCTTGAAGCCCTTAAAACAGCAGAAATAATTAACAAACTAAATCCTGAAAAGGAGAACATTAAAGTTATTGTTGATTGCCCTTCAGTAAATACAAAAGCATGGAGGGCAACGCTCATGTCTTATCTCCAGCACACTGAAAATCTTGAGGTTTACTGCGAGCACAAAGCTGATGTGAATCATCCTTCCGTCTCTGCGGCATCAATCCTTGCAAAGGTTGCAAGAGAGGAAGCAGTTGCGAAATTGCAGGAAGAATACGGAAATATGGGCTCAGGCTATCCTTCAGATCCTGTGACGCAGGCGTTTCTGAAGAAAAATGGAATGCGGTTGAAAGACGCAGGAATCTTCAGGACAACTTGGCAAACATGGAAATCTTTGTTTCCTGAAGAATGCCCGCAAAAACAGTCAAAACTTTTTGACTTTGAGAATAAATCTTATTGAACTTTCAGAGAATCATAATAAGATTCACTCATCCTCTTCTTTTTGCGTAGCTTCATACTTAATCGCATGCTCCTCAGCCTCGTTTTCTTCTTCGTCTTCTTTGCTCTGTGCAAAGTCCTCATCCATAGGCATTACCTCTTCACTTTCACTGATTTCAGCTACATTCAAAACAGTATTAACTGGCGAGCCGGCAGGAGGCGCGGCTGCCAATGCAGAATTCTCAGGCCCACTCACAGCGCCTGGATTCAATGTTGCATTTATGTTAAGACTTAGAATTTTAGACACTCCATCATGCATGCTGACTCCATACAAAATGTTGGCATTCATGATTATTGCATCATTATGTGTGACTACAATATACTGTCCTGCTTTCATGTACTGATTTAGCAATTCTGCAAGGCGTTCAGAGTTTCGCTTGTCAAGCGCAGCATCAATCTCATCAAAAATATAGAAGTGATAAGGTTTGTACTCCTGAATTGCAAATAAAAGCGACAATGCAATAAGAGTCTGCTCTCCCCCGCTCAGAGATGTTACATCAAAGTACTTCCCTTTTGCAAGCTTGACAATAATATTGACCCCGCCGGCAAATATATCTTCTTGATTTTCAAGTTCTAGGAATGCTACACCTTTTGATGAAAGTTTTGAGAAGTTTGAAGAAAATAATGCGTTCATGGCTCGGAATGTTTTCATGAAAGACTTTTTCTTCTTCTGGTCAATCACTGCGATAATCTCCAGAATTTGCTGCTTCTCACGCTCAAGGGTCTTAACTTTCTCTTCAACAAGCTCATACTCTTTCTTTACCTCTTCATATACCTCTAGCGCGCGCATATTGATAGAACCAATCTGTTGTACTGATTCCTGAGACTTCTTTAAGCGTTCTTCAAGCGCGGGTATGCTTCCCTGAATAAGTCCTACACCGTCAAACTCAGTTAGCTCCATCTGAATTGCTTCTCTCTCTGCATCAAGTTTAGCCTCGCCAATCTTTAAATAATTAATCTGGTCTTCAACTGCTCGCACTTCGTTCTGCATCTCGGAAAGTTCAATGTTTTGTTTCTGAATGTTTCTCTGCAGGTTCTCACGTTCCTCAAAAAGTTTCTTAAAGTGCGCATGCAGTTCTCTTTCTTGTTTCTCTTTACTTTCCAATAGCTGGTGCTTTTCTTTAAGATTATGAACAAGGTCTTTAATCTGATGTTCAATATCTTCCAAATCTTTCATGCTTCTCTTGACAATATTTTGCATGCCTTCAAGTTCACGCTCCTTGTAAAGAAGTGTCGTGTCCATATTTCCCTTAGTCCGGGAGGATATTTCTTCAATTTCCATTATAATATTTTCATATTTTTCCTCAATCTTTGAAACGTCAGTTGTTTTCTCTTCAAGTGCTCTACGTCTCTGCTCAAGTTGCACAATCTCTTCTCTGATTGACTTTTCTTCATCAATAGACTTTTTGAGGTGTTCATTCTTTTCTTTCATACTCTTGTGTCTGATAAACTCAATATCTGCTGCTGATAGCTTGTCTTCAGCACTTTTAATTTCACTGGCAAGCAGCTGTTTATAATGCCTTAATTCTTGAAGCCTTGTATGTGCTTGTAGAATCTCTGCTTCTGCATGTTCAATTTTATCTTTAGAGTCTTGTGTGACATGAGATATATGGCTCTGCGTGATTGTACTCTGGCAGAGTGGACAGGTATCTAAACTCACTACATCGTGTATAATTTTCTCAGCTCTTGTTTTTTCAGCTTCTGAAACTGATATTTGTTTTTCATGAAGAAGTTCTTCTTTGCCTGCCTGTTCTAGCAATTTTTTGTGTGCTGCAAGAAATTGCCTGCTGGTAAGAGCTGCCTGTGCGCAGTCGGCTTCGGTTGCGTATACCAAAGTTTTAGCATAATCCTCAAGCTGTTTTAGCACTGCTTCAGAGGCTATCGTTGTGCGGTGCAGTTGCCTTTCTTTGTCTCTGATTCTTTCATGCAATGCCGCAAGTTCAGTCTTAAAAGTCAGAACTCTTTTTCTTTCATCCTCAAGAACACTAAGCTCCTCTTTCTTTTTCTTAAGTTCCTCTGCCTTCTGAGCCATCATAGGTGATTCTGTTTTCAGTTCTTTAATCTCTTTCTCAAGTGCAGGAATAGATTTCTCTACTTCATACATACGGCGCGCAAGTTCAGTCTTTTTGTTCTCATAGTTCTCGCGCCTTACTTTCAACCCTTCAAGTTCAGCTTTTAGATTTGCAATATGAGTTCTTATTGTTTCCTGCTCTAAGCCAGTGGCTTGCTGAATATGCTTGCCAATTTGATTAATCTGTTTTGTCTGCTTTTCAAGTTCTTTCTGAACTTTCTCAATTGATACTTTAATCTTCTCTTTTTGTTCACTCTTTTCAGCAATTGTTTTATTAATTAATCCTATTTCTTTGCTCTTATCCCCGGATTTCTTTGTTAGGATAGATGCCTTGCATTTTTTAACCATAAACTCAAGTTCTTTAAATCTAAGAGCCTGGCTTCTTTCACGCTCAAGATTCTTAAGAAATGCACCTCGCTCCCGCAGAATAGCAGATATTTCTTTGAGCTTTTCTTCTGTTTTCTCAAGTTCACGCAAAGATTTTTCTTTCCTTGATTCGTAAATTGAGATGCCTGCTACTTCTTCAATAATCTTTCTTCTGTCTTCAGAAGGCATTTTAACAATGGATTGAATCTGCCCCTGCAAAATAAGATTGAATCCATATGGGTCAATTCCTGCCTGTGCAATCATCTCTATAACCTCAATGCGTGTTTTTGTCTCATTGTTAATCTTGTAGACACCCTGGCCATTATAACGGACAATGCGCTTCAAAGATACTTCATCAGAATCTATGGAAAATGTTCTGTTTTTGTTGTCAAATATAATCTCGACCATCGCTTCGCGCGCAGGTTTTATATATTTCGAACCCATAAACAATAAATTCCGAGCTTTTGCAGCCCGCATGGACTTTATAGATAATCTCCCAAGCGCAAAGCAGAGTCCATCTGCCACATTAGATTTTCCGCTCCCATTCGGTCCAAGAACAACAGATATCCCTTTGTCAAAATTAAGCTCGGTTCTTCTGGCAAAACTCTTGAACCCATGCATCACCATCCTCTTAATATAAGTCATGCTCTCAAGAAGTCTGGCGAGCTATTTAAGGATTCCTGCGATTGTGTGTTTTTTTCTCTTAACGCTTTGTGGAATGAGTGCCTTTAAGAAAATGCTGATGTATCCATAGCTTAAGTAGTCGTTCAGAAGGCATACGGCTCTCAATAAGTGTGCCTTGTGGAAGCAATTTGCGAGCAGTTTCCTGATAAGGTGCATAACCGCTACAGATGAGAATCCCCAATTGTGGATTTTTCTGTTGCATACTATGCGCAACATCCAGATATCCTGCGGTTGGATGAATAATGAGTATATCGTAGTCTTTTGCATAGAGTGTTGCAATATCTTCAAATTCTTTTCTACTACGAACGTACTCTATCGAGCATCTAAGCTCGTTTTCTTCCCGAGTAAGGTATCGATAATCTTCCCCACTATAATCGACAAGTAACACTCTTGTTCCTGAAGGAGGAAAATAGCTTTCGAGGCGCCGTATCTGGAAACCATTCCGGCTGAATTCTATCTTTGCTATTGTTTCATCATTCCCCCATGAGAAACCTAAATCATAGTTCATTCTTCCCCCTATCTCAAGTACACGCCGTAAACCAAACTGTGTACCTGTTGCTTTAGTTGTTAATGGAAGATCCTCCATGAACACTGTTTTCTTTGCAAGAGATTCAGGCAAGGGTTTTCCTCTATTTCGTATTTTCAGTGATAACGTGCTAGATACTTCGCCTTCGAGAAAAAGTGTATCTACTTCGACTCTTTTCTCTCCTATGGTTCCTTGATATGCTTCAGCTGCATTAGATAATAAAATGCGGAGGCTTTCTCTAAATTTTCCTGAAATGAAGTATCTGTCCGGATCAGAATGTTTTGAATCTCCTCGGTCAAGTGTAAATCTCACGTCCGGATATAATTGCTCAATTCGCCCGACCTCACGATTAAATAGTTGAGAGATATTCATCGTGCCGTCTCCTTGAGAAGCATCCAAGAGCGAGACCAATCTGGAGAGCATGAGTGTCATAGCGCGATGTGCTTCTTGAGTATCATCTTGAATATGTCTGGAAAGCTCATCAGTTGCAATCGCCCATTGTCCCTTATAATCGTGAACTCGAGAGTAAGATTCTCCTGCATCGGCTCCATAAAGTGAAGGAACTTGAGTTAATGTGAGGATGCGTTCGCGTAAGCCCTGTGATGAAGGAAGAGCTTCTGCAAGATAGGCTCTTAATGCAAAGAGATCAGGTCTTAGCGCGTCAATCTCACTATGAATCTGTGGAACCTGATTGAGTGAAAGCTCTTCATCAATAATTGCTTCTAAAGCACGTTGTTCACGTTGTGTGGGAAAATTATTGTGTACGATGAATTCAACTTTTGCGCGCACTCTCTCAGGAGCTGTGAGGAGCTCATCCTTGGGAATATAGAGCAGTCCCAGCTCTTGTTCTTCAATAGCTTTGCGTGCTTTGTCGGATAATGTCCCGCTTAACAACGCCAGACGTGTTTCGGGATAGTTTGAAAGAATATGTGCAATTAACCTATTCCCATGTTCTCCTCTATTCAAGTGCAAATCAATGAGTGCAAGATCATAGGGTTTTTTTTCAAGTGCACTTTTTGCCCAGTTAAAATTATTTACACTCGTAACCTTAAGTTCAGACGAATTTAGCGCTTGAGCAAGTAAAGCTTGCCAGTTCTCCTGATTTTCCAGATGGAGAACAGAATAAATATTTATCGTTTCTTCAATAGTAGAGTTCATCTTCTTTCTGCATTCATTATTTATATGTTCTTATATTTTTTGATATTCGGGAGCTACTAAAAGTTAATAAAAAATAAAAATAAAGTATAAGCTTAGTAGTAGCTTTCTCCGAGTTCTTCAGACTTCTGCGGTTTGCGTGTTAATAATACAACTAACACGACAATCAAGACTACAAAGATAATCGCCAGAACAACAGTTAAAACAACAGTTGTATTAGTTGCTTTGCCGGTTGTGCCTGCGATACCCGTGCTCTTGCCTTCAACATTCAGTGTAAAGCTTTCTTTCTTTACGAGATTCCCTTCAGAATACACGCTGACAGTGAATGGGTACGTACCTGCCTTTGCGGCAGTTGCACGTATTTTCACAGCTTTGCTGGTACCGGCAGGAATTGCTGCGAATGGTTCATCGGCTTCTACAGTAACTCCTGTAGGGGTGTCAGCAACCAATTCGTAGACTCGTACATTTCGCCCTGAGTTAACTAACGTTAGGCTATATTCTGCGTCTTCGCTGATCGCTGTACTTCTGCTTGTAGCAGAAGCGACAACGATGCTATTTCCGCTAGCACCAACGACAGCAACCTTTTTGCTTAGTTTAGTCGAGGAATCATCGCTGTAAGCTTCGATTTCGACAGCATAAACACCAGCAGGAGTGCTTGCAGGAATGTTCAAATTCATGCGGCGCTCGCTTGCGTCCTCTTTGTCTGGGTTACTCTGATCAACCGGTGCAAGGTCGCCGAAGTAAGCTTGTCTTTCCAGACCCAAAGCGGGAACTGAAACCTTGACAAACGTATCTTCAGAGAAGTGGCGACCGCGGTTCTTTAGTACAATATCCATAGCGAGAATTTCGCCGGCTTGTACGCTAGAGTCCATTGCGACATTGAGAACCTGTACAATGTATGATTCCCTCTGTGCACCAATGGCAATTTTGCGGAACGCTACCTCACCACGAGCGCGGTTTTCAATCGTAACATCGAGCTGCATTGGCTCGTTTTGTTCGATATTAAATGGTATCTGCACGTTGATGACACGACTGTAGGTTTGACCTGCAATCACATCAAAACGCTCAGAGACTGCGTCGTAGTCTTTTCCACCGGAGATTTCTGCTTTCACTCTAACGTCTGATGCATTATCCACTGCTGTAAAAGTTACGCGTACCGGGATTGTTTGCCCAGCAAACGCTGCAACGCTGACACTACTGCCTGACAGAACGTCAACGCCGTTTACTTCTACAATAAAGGGTTGTGCAACAAATGCGCTTACACTGCCTGTCACAAGGACAAGCAGAGAAAGTACCGCAATAAGTGAGACCAATATATGTTTAAATTCCATGGTTGAGGTTTAAATTTAGTTAAATGTATTATTATTTATCTATATATAAACTTTATGGTAATAACATATTAGCAACCATTATGTAGTAACAAAAGCTTATATAGTGGTATACGCATAAATACCAAAATATACCACAATGGAAAAAGACATAACAACGATAAAAATAACAAAAGAAACAAAGTCTCGCCTGGATAATTTTCGAATGTACAAACGTGAAACTTATGAGGAGATTATGCGAAAAGTGCTTGAAATACTGAATCTATGCCGCTCTGCTCCTGAGCGCGCACGCAATTATCTTATTGATTTAGACAAACAGCGTAAGACAAAAAAGCCATAAAGAACTTACAACTTCTGTGCCAATTTCATTCCTTCAACGCTATCATCAACCATTGTCGGGCTTTCATTAATGATACGAATATTTTTATCCTTGGGCAAATTTCTAAGTAATTCCTGCCAAGCTTTCTTCTCAGTGGGAATGTGATGCTTTTCACCCTTATCGCTATACACAATACCTGAAAAATGCACGTGCCACTCTTTTTGTGAAAATCCCTGCTCAATTTCTTTATAGTCTACTTTCTTCTCCCGAGCGAGGATATGCGCAAAGTCAATGCAGAACGAGCAGCCTGTTTCCCTTACTAACCTGCTAATCTCTTCCACGCTTCCAAAGACATTCACTTTTCCCATGGTTTCAGGAGCAATCTGAATTTTCCATTTGTTCTTCTTAATTTCTTGTAAGAGCTCAAGTACACCTTGCTTAATCGTCTGATACGTCTGCTCCCTTTTCTCCTCTGTATCTCCTGTATCAGTATAGTAGCCTGGATGGAAGACAACAATCTTCGCGCCGAGCAACTCGCCGATTTCGCAGCATTGCAGAATCCTTCTCTTTGTTGCCTCGCGCTTTGCTCTTTCCGCGGAATTGAGATTTACGAAATATTGAGCATGAATACTTAATTCTATTCCAAGCTCTTGTGCTTTCTCTCTAATGACTGTGCATTCAGTAGGTTTAATATACGCACTGTGGGTGAACGCAATTTCACATGCTCGCAGACCTAACTTATGATACTGCTCTAAGACCTGCACTGCTGTTTTGACAGGACCGAGGCCTGCGGGACCGAAGATGATTGGCATGTACGGAGAAGAGGGAGAGAGTTAATAAAACTAATGTTCTTTTCTATTTGAGAGAGCGTTGAGATTTTGTTCCATTCTACAAAGTTCATTAAGAACGTACTCTACAGAAAACTCGCCCCAACTAAAAATAACTGCGTTTTGCTTGTCGCAAATAAATCTCGGTATCCAAGCATTCGACTCAAGTTCTAAAAAATTCATCTCAAAAATCTCATGTTCACGATTTCCCACTTCTTGAATAGATATGTATCTTCTCTTAAGTCCCTCATAAAGAGAGACATACATTTGAAAATCTCGTACAGTCCCCATGTCTCTCTGCTTTTTACCTTGTTTAAAAATGTTTGTACGAAAGGTTCCGTTAACTCTAAAGTGATTACCTTTTTTCTTCCAGAACAAAGAAATAATCCCCTTGACTCTTGTGATAAGTGCGTTCATCAAGACTATTGCAGACCTTGCAGAAGTTATACCTTCAACTTAGGAAAAGATGGAGTCGCTCCGCAATCTTGCCCCGCAGTTAGAGATTATCAACATTTTCTTTCCCAAGGGATTGATTCTTCCTCATCTTTACAACAAGCATTAAGGCATAATCTGAAAGGCAGATTATAACTTTTCAACTACCCTCATCGAAAGATTTATATACAAATTACCACATTTGTATACATGGAAGAAACAGTCTCGGTACGTATAAGCAAAGAAGAACTGAATGCTCTTGATACATTGTCAGAGCAAGAGCGCTTAAAGCGTTCTGTTCTCTTGCGTGAAGTTCTGCGGCTGGGTATCCAGCAGAAACGGCTTGAATACGCTCTCGCGATATATCAAAAAAGAGGGGCTACCGCGTGGAAAGCTGCGCGTATGGCTAACATTCCATTGACAAAATTTCTAGACTTGCTTGTAGAACGAGGAGTAGATTTTAATTATACTAGAGAAGATTTTCTTGAAGATGCAAAAGAATTCGCATGATTTGCAATGCCTCCCCCCTCATTATCTTTGGAAGGCTGAACAAACTTAGTCTTTTAAGAGAAGTCCTAGGCAAAATAATCATTACAGAAGAAGTTTATAGAGAGGTTGTCCATGAAGGTAAAAGAATAGCTGCTCCAGACTCTTTTTTAGTTGAAGAGTTTTTATCAAGAGGATATATCACTGCAATTGTTCTCACGGAAAAGGGCAGGAAAAAATCTGCTGAGATTGCAATGATGCATGCTCACATAGATTTGGGAGAAGCTGCAACGATTGCATTGGCTTTGCAAGAAGGACAAAAAGAAGTTTTGCTTGATGACCATGATGCACGAAAAGCAGCGATTCTTTATGGTTTAATCCCACGTGGCTCAATGTGGATCATTCTTAAAGCATTTCATAAAGGTCTTGTGACAGAGTTTGAAGCAAAAGACCTTCTTACGCAGATGATAGAAAGCGATTTTAGAATAAGTGCAAGAATAATGAATGATTTTTTCTTGCTCCTAGAAAAGATAAAACGGCGAAAAACTTAAGGCTTAAAATTATATCTCAATAAAACCGCTCCCATAGTCTCTTCAGGCATCTTCTTTGTTGCGAAACTTCTATCTGCAATAAACTCAATATGCCACATCTTGTTTCTTGGGAATGTGTATCGTGCAAGCGCTCGCGCTTTGAGGATATAATCGCCATCGTTTGGCTCTCCGATTTTATATGTACCGCGAAGACCTGCACCGATACGCCATGTATCATTGAGTTTTCTTCCGATGATGAAACTTGTGTTAATTATTTGTCATTTTTTCCTTTAAAGTGATTTATGTGACCACTTAATAATAACATCTTAATAGTGCTCTTTATAATAATTATTGCTCCCATAGGGGGGTCGTAGTTAGAAAAATTTAAATAGAGGTTATACAAGTAAAAGAGATGGAAACGAAGCTACTGAAAAGCATCGGCTTGACAGAAGGAGAGACAAAAGTGTATCTCGCGCTTATACGTTTGGGAGAAACGAAAACAGGTTTATTGGCGAAAGAGGCGCGCGTTTCTTCGTCGAAAGTCTACAAGATTCTTGATCGACTTATTATGAAAGGTCTCGTCGGAAGTAAGATTAAGGGAAAAACAAGGTATTTCACTGCGACAAATCCGGAAGCAATTATTAATTACATGGAAGAAAAGAAAAAAGAGCTTACTGCGCAAATGCAGGAAGTGCAAAAACTCGTGCCTTTCTTGCAATCAGAACAACAACAGACAAAACAACATTCCCAGGCAACACTCTATGAAGGATTTGCAGCCATTGCAAATTTTTATAAAAATATATTAAAAGATTTGAAAGCTGGAGATGAATATTATGTGATTGGCGCAGGCTATCCTGAAGGAAAACCTGAA
The DNA here is from genome assembly GCA_964554415.1 of Candidatus Woesearchaeota archaeon. GTDB lineage: Archaea > Nanobdellota > Nanobdellia > Pacearchaeales > GW2011-AR1 > JAGVXD01. Next base: position 26,918 of record CAZKON010000001.1, read on the forward strand.
ATTCGCGCGTTCTTTTACGCATATCATCAGGAGAGAGCAAAACACAATATTAGAGTTAACATGCTTATGAATTACGAGGTGCGCGGCAATGAGGAAGCAACAACGCGTATCAATTCAAACGTCCGTTTCCTGCCGCAGTATTTCATCACGAATATGACGATTGTATTCTATAAAAACAAAGCATTCTTTTTCTTTCTGACAGAAAGACCGACTGCATTCCTTTTGGAGAGCAAGGAAGCTGCAGATAGTCTTAAAGCATATTTCAATGTCTTGTGGAAGATTGCGAAAAGATGATTTTTACGAAGCAGAGTTTTTCCAGAGTATCTGCGGGTTGTTAGTCCAGAGAAATATTCCAAAGCATATTAAAATACTGCCGAAAGCTCTCAGCTAATTCTCTCTGGAATAAAGCAGAGGGGACCTAAATTGACGACGGTACTTAAATCCACATCGGCAGCTTTAAATAGCATCATCACGGACTTTAGTTTCACGCCATGAAATATACTACAAATACTCCTATGGGGAATAAGATTCATCAGCAGTGGAGTTGCACACATGTAACTTTGCAATTGTATGAAGGACTAAGAAATTACTTGCCTAAAGAAGATGCTGCCGCAGTGCTTGTAGCTCATCAGGTCTGTTTCCCACGTTCTTCTCCAGCAGGAGTGGAGAGAGTAGTATACTTGGCGCGGAAATTATTGCCTAAAGAACAGATAGGTTTTCATAATATTGAAGAGTATTATCCTCATGTGAGAAGAGAGGTTATTTGTACAATGGTTGAGCAAGAAAAAGGATATGCGCTCTTGCTGGCAGGGGCATTAGAACTTGCTGCCAATGATGCTGCCCAACTCGCGCATCAAGGTATACTTACACGGCAAGCTCCTTAATTAAAAAACTTTATAAATCTTAAATTAATGATACATCAAGATGGACTGGTATGACGACGACCCTTTTGAGGGCATATTTAGGGAATTTTTTGGGAATGCGCGCAGTCAGAGCCCTGTAAGAAAAAGGCGCGCTTCTTTCACAGAGGGTGAAGAAGAAGACAGGACGATTGATGCCATTGAGACAGAGCATTCAATTTTCTTCATCTTTGAGCTATCTGGCTACAGCGAAAAAGACATCTCAGTTAGCGTCAGGGAGCGACAGCTTGAGATAAATGCCAAGAAGCAGCAGGTTGCCGGTATCCAAGAATACCTTCTCCAGAGGCTTCAACAAGGCATGATGATAAAGAAGGCCCTGCCCTCAGGAATTTCTGTGAAATCATTTAAGCACACTTTCAAGAACGGCATTCTGGAGGTATGCTTCAAGAAGAATGACTAACGAACAGGACAAATCCACAACGCTGGAGATTGCAGAAGCGTTGCAGGAAGATATTGACAAAGGCATAGCGCGCATTCCTTCAAGAGCTCTTAAAAAGTTAGGGCTTGTTTCAGGAGATACTATTGAAATTAAAGGAAAACAGGCTGCCTCAATACGTGTTTTGCGCACCCCCCCGAAAGATGAATCAAAAGATATAATCCGAATTGATGGTACAACACGTGCAAACATTGGTTCATCTCTGGGGGAGCGTATCTCTGTAGTGCAGTTGGCAGTGCAGCCGGCAGAATCAATTACTCTCGCGCCAACACAAGAAGTCAGATTCAGCGATGACCCTACAGAATATTTTCATGCCAAGCTTTTAGACCGTCCACTTGCGGTTAAGCAGGCAGTAATCATAGATGTTTTTGGCACGCGCCTAAGATACGTTGTAACAAAAACAAGCCCAAAAGGTTTCTGCATTGTTACACCCTCAACAAAACTTTTAATCTCAGATGATGTGCAATCAGGAGATGCTAAGGCGACAAACGTAACTTATGAAGATATTGGAGGTCTGAAGAATGAAATAGAACTAATCAGGGAGATGGTGGAGTTGCCGATGAAACACCCAGAAGTCTTTCAGAAACTGGGTGTAGGCGCGCCAAAGGGAGTGCTGCTAACTGGTCCTCCAGGAACTGGCAAGACACTTATTGCGAAGGCAGTTGCCAATGAAACTGATGCAAATTTTTACTCAATCGCAGGTCCAGAGATAATGAGCAAGTATTATGGCGAATCAGAGAAGCATCTCCGTGAGGTTTTTGAAAAAGCAGAAAAAAATGCTCCTTCAATTATATTTATTGACGAGATTGATTCAATTGCACCCAAGCGCTCCGAAGGCACAGACCAGACAGAAAAACGCATTGTCGCGCAGCTTCTGACAGTTATGGACGGTCTGAAATCGCGCGGCCAACTGGTTGTTATGGCTGCGACAAACCGTCCTGACGATCTTGATGAAGCGCTTCGCCGCCCAGGAAGGTTTGATAGGGAGATACGGATTAATCCACCGGATGAGCGCGGCAGAAAGGAGATTCTTCAGATTCATACAAGAGGTATGCCTCTGGAAAAAGATGTTAATTTCGAAGAATTAGCAGCGCGTACAATTGGATACACGGGTGCTGATGTTGAAGTTCTTTGCAAAGAAGCCGCGTTGAAATCAATTAAGCCGTATTTCAATGAACTGAAGAACATGCAGGATAGAGTTCCAACCGAGATTCTGGACAAGATAAAAGTAAGTAGGCAGCACTTTATTGATGCCATGAAGTTTGTAGAACCTTCAGCATTGCGGGAAGTTATGATAAGCAAACCGAATGTGCATTGGAATGATGTTGGTGGTTTGGAAGATGCAAAAGATAAGTTGCGCGAACTTGTTGAGCTTCCACTGCTTATGCCTGAGCTGTTCATCAAGGTAGGTATCAAGCCAGCAAAGGGAATTTTGTTGTCCGGTCTTCCAGGCACTGGAAAAACATTGTTGGCAAAGGCTGTTGCCACCGAGGCAAAAGCGAATTTCATCTCAGTAAAGGGTCCTGAATTAGTGAGCAAATGGGTAGGCGAGTCAGAGAAGCACCTGCGGGAAATTTTCAAGAAAGCACGGCAGGTCGCTCCTACAATTATTTTCTTTGATGAATTTGACAGTATTGCAAAAGTCAGAGGTTCCTCTTTAAATGACAGCACAGAAAAAATGGTTAATCAACTTCTGACTGAAATGGACGGTGTCGAAGAGTTGGAGAAAGTAGTTATTATAGCAGCCACAAACAGGAAGGATTTGATTGATCCTGCATTGTTGCGCCCGGGGCGATTTGATGCGATTGTCGAGCTTTCCATTCCCGACAAAAAAACACGTGAGAAAATATTTGCAGTGCATACACAGAAAATGCCTTTAGATTCATCTCTAAAGCTTACAGAGTATATTGAAAAAACCGATGGGTTTAATGGAGCAGAAATAGAAGCAATCTGTCGAGAGGCAGGTATTCGTACTATCAAACGGATGTATGGTGCCAAGATACTGCCTGATAGGATAACTGTTACAAAAGCTGATTTTGATGCAGCGTTTGAGGCAGTTATGCTGACAACAGGCAGAACACCGGAAAAAACTCTAAAAGAACAGAAGAAAGTATCGGAATCTGCGAATGAAAAGAAAGACAAGCGCGCAATTACGGAGAATTAAATTTATCATAAAATACACTGACCGACATGCTTATATAACCAGCAAAATGCTCTGTTGTATGAGTCAGAAATCATTCTTTGAGAAACAGACACCGGAAGAGATGCGCGGTGCTTTACAAGTTAAACGGGTATTCACGCAGCGAGGTCTGGTTGAGCATATCTGGAATCTTAATCAAAAGAGCGAAGCTATTGAACTTCGGACGCCTTTGATTCCCGCGGTTTTCCGCATGCAAGTCAAAACTCAGGCGCGTGCCTCCAGGAAAAATTACAAGCACGGATTAGTCATTAACCTCTATCAGCCGCAAACGCGAGAGCAGGCTTACGAGTATCCATACACTCCTTTAACAGCGCGGATGAGGTCGCTTGAGGCAGCGCTCAGAGACTTACGTGAGGAAGAAATTAAATTTGTCGGTGTTGCGTGGCATCCTGTGCAAACACGAGACCGTCGTCGGCGCGTAGTTCCGTTTGATGCAGTTCTCGAAGGGACAAAGCTGTATAATTATGCTGTTAATCGCGCAGGTAGTATTAAGGTAAATGAAAAATATACGGAAGCAGCAGTTGTGCAGCGTGAAGGAGGACAAGTTTTTTGTTCTGTTCCGTCTAGGACAAAGGGAAGAAAAAGATATAACCTGACTTTGATGAATCTACCCATAAAGCAGGGCAGGGAGAAAAATGCAATTATCTGGGGATTAAAAAGCCAGTATGAAGCAGGCGCAGAGCCAGAACGTACAACCTTCCTGCACCATCTTCGTTATGCTTTCGCTTCAGGCTCGCAAGGCTCAGATATTTTAGTTTTCGGTCCGCATGAAGTTGCAGCATATCTGGCAGTAATAAGGAGATATTGGGATGGTCTTGAGAACACAGTACCACTGGAGATGAATCCTTTTCCACTGCCTTCGAAAGCGTGGGCCGCATTTTATAATGCGCTCGATAATAATGTCATGATTTATGACCCGACACTTTCAGGCAGTGACAAACTTCGGAATCTTCATCTTGACGAGAAGTGCATGTTGCTGGCGCGCAGTATCAAGGTAAAAGGAGCTTATGAAACAGCATTCTGGGATCCTCAGCGAGACGGTCAAATCAAGAAGTATTGGAAATGAATTATGCGGATAAATATATCGAATAACTTTAATATTCGTAGTTCTTTAGTTGTTCGATAGATAGGGAATCACATACAAATATTACGATTATTAATGTGATTCCCTATAAGTTAAAATATAGTCAAGGACTTTAGGGGTTTGTCAAAGTCCTCTATAAATCAAAGAATATTTTACTTACAAGCTAATCATCTGAACCTTCGGATTATCCACACTGCCAAAAGTTAGAGCAGCAAGGTATTGCACACTTCGTTCATCACATGCTCTGATTGTGGGAGAGACTGCAGAGCCATCAATGACAACAGCAAATATCTGCTTTCGTGAGCTCATAATATTTCTCGTTACTTCACGTGAACTTATTTTTTTGATAACATCAAAATTAGCATCAACTAAGACAGCGGTCCGTGTGCCCCTGATTTTCTCATATGATTCCTTAATCGCAGCATTCACATCTCCACCGTAACTCTGTGATACTGTTGCCCCGGTTTCGCTGCTCAAATCTTCATCAAATCCTCGCTCAAACTGCAACCGCCGCAGAAATTCATCAGTCGGTAATTTTTTGCGTAGAGCCATAAGAATTTCTTTACCTGCAAGTTCTTCAACTTCCTTGCCATCAGGAGCCATGGCTACGAACAAAATACGCGCATTATTGATGACATTTTTGGCAATAAGCCTGCCCCCTCTGTCTCCATCAATGAAAAGAGTAAGCTCTTTGTCATTGCCAATTTTGGTAATAGTTATGGGTAATTTAGTTCCATTCATGCCAATGACATTATTCACTCTGTTTTTCAGCAGGTTTACAACATCTGCTCTGCCTTCAACTACAATAATTTCATTCCCATTCAAATCGCCTGCAGGAAGCTTTTCATCCCCATATTCTTGAATTTTCGAGGTACGTGCTTCTTCCTTCAACGTTCGCGACATCTCTCCTATCTCTCCTCCTTCATCAAGATTTTCAAGCAGTTTCTTTGCCCGTTCAAGAATAAAATCTCTTTTGCTTCCACGCACATCTTCGATTTTAGAAATTTCAATTTTAGCTTCAGTTGGGCCTATACGGTCTATTGTTTCCAGGGCTGCAGCAATAATAGTTGTCTCAGATTTATCAAGCGCGCTGGGAAGTTTAATCATTCCAACGCTCTTGCCGTCCACTATCTCCAAATCCACTTCTATGCGGCCAATCCTGCCCTCTTTCTGCAATTCACGCATCTCCAAATCAGAGCCTAACAATCCCTCGGTTTGACCAAAGATAGCACCGATTACGTCGGGCTTCTCTAACGGCCCTTCTGCTCTAAATGAGGCATGGATCATATATTTAATCGATACCGGACTGATTTTTGCCATGTTTTAGTGCTCCAGCCATTTTAGGCTGTATTTCATGATACCTGTTATTTTAGAAAGAAAGCGATACAAACAATGTCCCCCGGGACGTGAATATGAGTGCGGACTTCTTTCTACATGTTATTGAATTTAATCTGCTATTTAAATGTTTCTTCGCAAGGTTTCGTTAACTTAAAATGTGATAATCACTTTTATCGATGATAAATGTCAAGTTATTAAAAGTTTGGATTAATTCTTTATCGAAGACAATACTTCATTTATCACCCGTTTAGTTATAGCGAATAACTTTAATTTCCGTAGTTGTTTTGTTATTCGCTAGATAGGAAATCACATCAGAAATTACGATTATTAAAGTGATTTCCTATAACAGAACCTACTTTGCAAAACATTTATATACCTCTGCTCTTACTTTCGATAAACAATGATGGTGAAAAAAGAGGGACCAAAGGTAGAGGAGATGCACGAAGAATTGTCAGAACCTGTTGAGTTTGACGAATTGTTCGGCGGACTGGAATCAACGTCAGACTAGATTTCCCATCAGGCTCTTAGACAATCTGGTGCATAGTGTAGCAAAAGACAGCAGATTTTACAAAACTAAGTCATCATCAAGACTAATCTCTCTGAAAGAAAAACTTGATTTCTTTTCAACTGGATGTTGAGGCGGCTGTGTAAGTTGTGACATCATTCTTTTTAGGCTGCCGTACTCCACTATTTTGCCTAGTTTTTCGTACAATCCAAGAAGTAATGCCTGCGCTTCTTTTCGTTCTTGTTGAGTCAGTTCAGAGATACTAAGGTATTGTTGATATGCTTCCATCGCGCGTTTTCTTTTGTTTTTGCTGATACATTTTTGAGCATATGTCTTGTATGCCTCTTTTCGTCGCATACGCAACTGCTCTTTTTGTTTTTCACTAGCACAAGCGAGCGCCTTGGCATAAGAGATTTCTGCTTCATCAAAATTTCCGCCTTTAATATAATGATCACTTGATTTCATAAAGTCCTGCATCTTCCCCCCAAACGTTGTATTAATCTCTGCAGCGATACGCAATAGTTTCCCTGCCTCCAGGTACATTTTGCGAGACTCATAAATCTCAGACAATTTCAGTAGTACAAATTTTTTCGTGTCAAAATCAAGACTTTTCTTCAGACATGCAGAAAGATAGTCCATTTTTACATAATCTCCGGTATTTACAAGTTTGGCTTCAATATCCCTTCTATTCACACTCTCTTTTAGCTGCATAGTCCTTTAGTATTTGTCTTTCTTTATAAGCATTGCTGTAGTAAAATAGAATATGCGTAAGAACTTGGCTTTCTAAAGCTCCGACGATAAAAAATTACTGATTTTTTACCAATTTTCATCTTTATAGACGATAACTATTTTACAAGCTAAGTAGATACGAATATGCAAAAACAATTTAAGCAATCTTCTTCGCTTTCAATTCAATGCAAACACCTGCTGCAACAGTTGCGCCTGCATCTCTGATAGCAAAACGAGCCATATGTGGATTTGCTGCCTGAGTCTCCAAAACTAGGTTGCCAATTGGTTTGATGCGCACTTTTGCAACATCTCCATTCTTTAGAAAATCAGGAGCCTTTGCAGTCTGTCCGTCAGGGCTTGTCTTTTCAATTAGTTCTATGAATTGGCATGGTACCTGTGCAGTGTGGACATGGAATACTGGGGTGTATCCTTTTGCGATAACAGTAGGATGTGAGATGACTGCAACCTGAGCTACGAATTCTTCAGCAATTGTTGCAGGTTTTGCTGCATCACAAACTACATCGCCGCGTGCAACATCTTTCTTGCCAACGCCTCTGATGTTGATTCCAACATTGTCTCCTGCTTCTGCCTGAGGCAGTTGTTCATGATGCATCTCAATACTTCTGATTTCGCCTTCTATACCTTTTCCTGATCTTCCAGGAAGAATTATTATTTTCTGAGCAATCTTCATAATTCCTGTCTCAATTTTACCGACAGGAACAGTTCCTATACCTGTAATTTCATAAACATCTTGCAAAGGCATACGAAGAGGTAAATCAATAGGCTTTTCAGGTTGCGCAAATAAGTCCATTTGCTCAAGAACAGTTGGTCCTTTATACCAGGGCATATTCGTGCTCTTTTTAACAACATTATCTCCCTTGAAACCAGAGATTGCAAGGAACGTAATTGTATCAGGCTTGTATCCTGCCATCTTCAATACAGCAGAGACATCTGTCTTGGTCTTATTATAAGTGTCTTCTTTATATTCTACTGCATCCATCTTGTTGATGTTTACTGCAATTTGCTGAACACCCATTGTTCTGAGAAGCCAGACATGCTCTTTCGTCTGAGGCTGAACCCCATCTTTTGCAGAAATAGTAAGGAATGCACAATCTGCCTGGCTTGCACCAGTAATCATATTCTTAACGAAGTCTTTGTGCCCGGGCGCATCAATGATTGTGACTTCATATTTGTTAGTAACTAGTTTCTGATAAGATAAGTCAATTGTTACTCCTCGCTCTCGCTCTTCTTTAATGTTATCCATAACGAATGCAAACTCAAAACCCGCTTTTCCATGTTTCTGAGCTTCTGCTTTTAGTTTCTCCAATTCTTCAGGAGATACTTTTCCAGAGTCAAACATCAAACGACCAATAGTAGTTGACTTGCCATGGTCTACGTGACCGACGAACACAACATTAAGTGTTGGTTTTTGCTTTGCCATAGTAATACATCTTCGTAAATTATAAGGTATTTAAATCTTTCTTTTTTGGAATCTACCGTCGGCGCAGGACGAGTTAGCCTACGGCGACTCCGCAGCAAGGAAGTCTGCAGCTCTTTAGCCGAGGAACTCCGCAGCAAGAGAGGAACGAGATGGTATAATGGATTAAAGTCGTATATAGTTTATATACGAAGATATAGTCAGGGCTAAAAAAACCTAAATACGGAATACGTTTCACTATCGCGATTGAGCTTTCGCTCAGTCATCGCTGTAATGTTTTTCGTAGTCGCTCATGTCTCTGCCTCCCGCTCTGCAGAAACTCTCCTGCAGGCAAGTTTCGGGCTTACCCACGCAGCTGTTGCACCGCACTGGCGGGGAGCGATGGAGATTCCTTTTCCTCGGAGATAATGATAAATTTCTTTAGATTTAAATCCCACTGTTCTCAGTTGGCGTATCTCCTCTTTGACCTGTTCGGGCAGTGCATCGCATTTTTTCTTCTTGGGGGGAGGTACACTTTCAACAAGAGAGGTTGCGTCGCGTACATTTTGATAGTACATATCTATAACATGGGAAGTGACGGGTTTTTTCTGCATGATGCGAGCCCGAAGCTCATCAAAAAAAGCGTAGAAACGCGTTTCTTCAAGTGGTATCTGCAGGTTTTCCTGAAACCTGCTGCGCATAAAAGCTTTTTCAATTTTCTGTCGTTTATCTTCAGGAAGCGGTGCAAGCACATCGTTCACAAAAAAGTCAATCGCTTTCTGATGCGTTCTCGGAAGTTGTGTGGTGAACTCTTGGGGAAGATAACCGATACGCTTGGGAAGGTCTTCTTTTAGAACATTGTTCTTTCCCTGCTGCGCATTTTCCTGAAAGACATTATTTCTTTCAGAAACAACAAGTTCATTACGCGGAGCAAGAACATGCTCTAATTCATTCACATGCGCCCCAAGAACCTCATCATAGATGCGCCAAAACTTCTTTCCACTTCCCTGCAGGAAAAGGCCTCCTTTACGATAATGGACCATAGGGTCATTACTCTTTGCAAACATGATGCTTTCACGTTCAGTTAGCGGGCGCAATCTCCCTGGTTCTTGTGCAATCTCGCTCTTCTCTCCAAGCGTGATGCGTAGCATTTGTGTTTCTTCCCCACTGTCAATCCAGGCAGTAAGATGTGAAATCTGCGAACGGAGATTCTCAGCATACAAGAAGTCATACAACATCGGACTTCCGGTATCAGATACGTATCTTCCTTTCATAAAATCCTTGATAAAATACGGCCTTCGTAATTGAAGAATCTCCCAGAGCGCATGGAGGCAATTCTGTTTTGCTGCATCATGTGGAAATGACTGATGAAATACTCTCATGATATGCATATTCCTCACAGCAGCAATAGAAAGAACAGAAAGATAATGCTTTAAAGGATTTTCTCGAATAACGTCGAAGGAAGGAATGCTTCCCTTATCAATGGAACGCAGGTAGGTATGCAAGAAAGGATCTCTCACAAGATCATCAAGTGTTTCTTGGACCGTGTTCGCGCTCAGCATATAACGCAATCGCGATGTAATACTCTTATCTCTCGTATCATCTAAACTCTGACAGCGCCAAAAATCGTTGCCAGCACTGAGTACACTCGCAATGTTTTCCATTTCTTCTCTCTGGTTTGTTCGCGCTATCCTTGCGATTTCGCCAACATCTCCTCCTTTTTCAAAGAAGTCAATTGTTTTCTGATATTCTCCCTGTCTTTCTTTGCTTTCCCTTGAGCCATAAAAATTCGTCCCCATGATGCATCGGTTTTTCATGCGCTCGTTGAAAAAGACAGTTTTAAGGGTTTCCATCTCATCCTCTCCAAACTGTGACTTGAAATCAAGATTGATGATATCAAAACGTGGGGTGTTTTTAAGAGAGAAAAACGAAAGCGCAGAGCTTTCATGAACATCAATTCCAAGCTTACGCTGGCGAAGTTCTTGTGCAGCTTCTGCATCCTGTTCAATACCATAAATGCGTGTCGGCTTGATTCCTAAAGGAAGATAGACTTCACTCACTTCAAGACCTTCATGCCCTGGAAGACATGCAACGCGCAAATTACAGCGCTCAATTTCTGTTGGGTAATGCTTTTCGATAAAGCTTTTTAGTTGCGCGCGATACAGCCGCTTTGCTTCAAAGTCATAGGTGTCTTTTCTCATGATATTGCCTCCTGCAATTTCTTATCCTGCATCGTTACCCACGCTTTATAAGAACCGAGCTGGCGTGACGAGATGTTATAGGTGTCACAAAGCTCTGCATCACTGACACTGCCGTCGCGAAGCCATGTGTAGATTTCTGCTTTTTCCGCTGGAGAAGGCTCGTGAAGCTCTCGTGTCGAAGGCTCTCCATTGTAACCACAAGATAATTCTGGAACAAGCTCAATGCGCGGAGTCATTCGAATAGAGGCTGTTCTGTAGAAGTCTATTTCTACTTTAAAGATTTGATCGAGAAGGTGCCCATAATCCATCCTTGCTGGGTTAAAAATAAGTTGCAGCTCTTTGGGATTGTATTGAAGAATACCCTGCGCAGCCATAGTGAGTCTCCTCGGCAGAGGCTGAAAGAGAAAGAAGTCTGCAAGCATCGGACTGCCCGTATTGCTCGTGTAAGCATAACGCTCCAGAGTTTTCGGAAGATATGATTTTTGTGATTCCATACAGAGGATTCCGAAAAGTGCCCGTGCGCTTTCTGGATCCATCCAAGTATGAAGCTTGCGCTCCAATTCGGCTCTGCGGAGTCTGTAATATGCCTGCTCTGCAGGATGCATATCTTCAAGAAGGTCTCGATTTCTTGCATCAGAAAAGCTGTTCATTTCGTGAAGATGATTCAATAATTGTTCTTTAGACATTTCGTTGAGCTCAGAAGCAACGGCGTCGAGTACTTTCGTGCGATGAGGATCTTCAGAAAAGAAGTGCTTTCTTATGGGGCGATTGATAGTCCCCCCAGAGAAAATGTTGACGATCTCGGCAGTTATGCCGTCTCTCAATCGTTCAGGCCTCGCTTCTTGTGAAAGCCGCCTTACTATCTCTGCGGAGTTTTGCCTGATATCTTCGGGAGACTTGTCAAGTGCTTGCATAGCTTCTCTATGGGAATCAAGCGCAAGAATACGCCCTACAAGCAATTTCTTCATAGATTCACTTTCGCGCGAGCCATAATAGTTCGTAGCTAAAATGCCATGATGACTCAATAATTGTCGAGAAGCAATATACTCTAACGTAAGACACTCTTCAAGTGTCTGTTGCCCTTTATAATCCAAGCTGATGACATCAAACTCCTTCGGCGTTTCGCGCAGGAAATAGTCAGAGGCATCTCTTTCGACAACTTCGATTCCCAGATTCGCAGCGCGCAGGCGCTGCGCAGGCTCTGCTTCTCGTTCAAGACCAATAATGTTCTGCGGCAGAATACCAAGAGGCAGATATACTTCTCGAACTTCAAGTGCTTCTTCTCCTTCCTGCTCTGCGCCGGGGAAGCACGCGACTCTCAACGAAGATGCTCTTCGATATGGAAGAATATTTTTCTGAACAAATTCTCTTAACTTAATGCGCCAGAGCTGCTTTGCGGGATCGTTATAGGTCTTGCTCATAGAAGTGCTCCTAAACGGTTTTCATATTTTGTTGTCAAGAACCCACGGACCGAAGTCCGGGACGTGTTCGGGTTCTTGAGCACGCTCAAGAATTCAATTTGCTTACTCACCTCTAAAGTAACGAGTTTGCGCAAATTAAATTCTTGACGTATCATAGAAAGTGAGTACCGTTGACCTTTTTAAATCTTCCTTAGTATCTACTTTTTAGGTACTACAAAAGAAAGATTTATAAACGCCGGTTGTCGGGGAAGAGGATGGATTACAAGAAGTTTTTTGAAAGGAAGACGCAGGATGTTGCTCAGGAACTGCTTGGCAGAATAGTGGTTAGAAAATTAGAGTCAGGCATATTTGCTGCGGAGATTACTGAAACAGGAGCGTATGTTGGTTTAGGGAACGATGTTCACGAAGATGCGCGCAAGGGAATGTTTTATACTGCAGGGCACATTTTCCTGATGCCTTTCAGAGGATCTCAACTGTTTAATATTGCAAGCGGTGCAGGTAGCCCTGCGTGTGTCGAAATTCGAGAAGTGTGTGGTGAACGGCGCGTAGCAGGTTCTGGGGCAATTGCAAACTTTCTCAAACTTACTGCAAATATGAACAACATGCCATTGGGAGAGAAGTCAGGAGTGTATATCTCAGATGATTCTTATCGCACAGGAAAAGTCTCACGTTCCGAGGGGCAGGCGGATAACTGCAAAGGATTCTATTCCTTTGCGTAGGGTGCATCATGGTTTATGAATTGCGCCCGTACCAACTGCAGGCAGTCTACAAGCAGCTGACTGATAAAAGGATTATTCTCGCAGATGACATGAGCATGGGCAAATGTTTAGAAACCATTGCTGCAAAACCCTTGATTGACGAAGAGATAGGATACCGCCCATCGTTGATTGTTTCTCCGTTGGCAGTCATTCCCCACTGGAATGAAGAAATTCAAAAATGGCATTACAAAGGCGCAAAAACTTCTATTGTACATATCTCCATCAGAGACATGGTTGAAGATATCAAAAGAGCAGAAGGTGCTGAGTTTGTGCTCACTTCGTATCCTTTCTTATCCGAAGTAGGAAAACGCCCTGAAGCTCTCGATGCTTTGCTTCGTCTGAATTTCGGACAGGGAGTGTTAGATGAAGGCCATCTTACCAGCAATCCAGAATCATTGCGCACACAGTCAGCAAGGGCATTGTTTCACCGCATTCCTTTCCTGACGATTCTCACAGGTACGCCTATCCCCAACACTTTGATTGACATCTATTCACAACTTAATTTGATTGACAGAGAAGCATTTCCAATAGAGGAAGGGAATGAAAATACTATGGTTGAAAGTTTTTATGAGATTATCCGCACCAAGCCGCATCTGGTCAGGGACATTCTGCATAGCCGCATGCTCCGCCGCACCGCAGAAGAGTACCTTGGAAAAAAGATGCCTCTCCTCATTCAGGAAACGTTGGAGATACAGTTAACAGGAGAGCATGAAAATGTTTACGAATCAATCTATGAAAACGACGACATCCTCGTCTCTTCAAAATTAGATGAATTAAGAAAAGTCTCAATTGAGCCTAATCTTGCAAACCCACGGTTCCTTCCTGAATCTCTGCAGCATCGCTTAGGAAAAATGAGTTCCTGCACGCTTACAAAAATGAAAGAGCGCGTTCACAACATTATCACAAAAGACAAAGGAAAAGTCCTTTGTTTTTCAGACCTTCGCGAAGGGGTTTTTCCTGTCGTTCAAAAGCTCTTTCAGGAATACGGCGTTGTTGCTGTCAACAAAGATGTTTCTCCTCACGCGGCTCCGGGGAAGACAGCTCCGCGGGAAGATGCGCGCAAAAAGTTTCAGTTTAACTCTTGCTATAACTTCATGATTTCAACGAATGTCATGGATGTGGGTGTGGATTTGACAGGAGCAACTCATGAGATTCATCTTACGCTGCCGTTTATGCCTTCTTCACTTGACCAGCGCATCAGCAGGATGGTAAGAGTGACTGCAGAAATCGAGAAAAATGAGGCAACATCTATTATTCTCAATCCTGTAATGAGCAATGGCGCCCCGACAATCACTGAAGGTGTCATGCAGCTCCTTGACGATAAACGGAGGATTATCAGGTACATCTTAGAATCTCCTGAAAAGCTCACGCGCGAAGATTTAGAGGCGATTAAAAACGGACATCCAGAAAAATCTTCTAGACTTGCAGGCTTTCTCAGTAAAAAATCAAGGATGGATATCCATCTTGGTACATTGCGGGGCATGGGTGGGGCAAGGATTCTTTCAGATTATGAAGAAGATCCTTCGACTGCGCAAAATTTGGCTTCTACATATGTCAAATACTGGGAAGGCTATTATGGAGGAAATACTGCTACATTAACCCAAACAGTTATTCACCAGCTCTTAGGCAAAGACTTGCGGGACCGCTCTTTTGTTGACATCTGTTCAGGACCTTTCTCACTTTCACGCCGTTTACAGGTTCCTGTCACAAATCTCGATTTGAACCACTACATGCTCGAGGCAGGAAAAGCGCTTGAACAACAAGGCATCGTTCCAGAGGGCAATATCGTTCATCAGGGGCTTGCAAATAACCTTCCTTTTACCGATAACAAGTTTGAGCTTGCAAATTGCTCTCTTGCACTGCATATGTCAACGCTTGCAGATGTTGTCGGCAATGGAAGAAGCGAGCGCGAAGAGATTTTTCGAGAGGCACATCGGGTCTCCAAGGAGTTTTATGTATTTACCATGCCTCCCAGTGTCATCCGCAGAAGCGACCTGCCAACTTTCAAATTAGGATTAGAGCACATGGGCTGGGATATTCTGCCGCAGACAGGGTATTATCGCGGGACAGGAGATTCTAAATTCAAGGTGTTTTTATGCGCATTGCAAAAAAGGGATAGCGGCAATGCAGAACCTGTTCCGGAAGAGCTTCTGCACTGGACTCTCGATGACAAAATCAGAAACACGCGAAAAGGTAGGACAAGCTCTCCAAGAAAGGGTGGAATACCACGAAAGAAGAAAGACAAGTTTGAGCTCGTTTCAGGGTTTGTTCAGGAAGATTCAGGAATGGTTGTGGGAGGTGGAGCATGAGCGCTGATATTCCTGAATCAGTTAAAGAAGAAATCCGCAAATTGAGAAAACAAGGTCTAAGAGTGAGAGAAATCTATGATATCACGAAAGGAAAATGCCCTTCTATGAACATTAAACAATGCGGCTCTATCGCAGCATGGATAAAAGAAAGCCTTGCACAAAAGAGAAAATCCAAGAATGCACGAGTAGTACAGAGCAACGGCTCCTCTCCGGCAGCAACGTATAAAAATGTCAGCAACATAGCAGAAAAAAGAACAAAAGCCATGAACGAAAACAGGGAAATAACATCTAAAGCATCGCCTCTCGAAGCAGTTGCACAGGAAAAACCGACGTGGGCAGGCAATGAAGGGCCGATAATTACTAAAGCAGAGGCGATTCATATGCTTTCACAAGGATACGATCCGGGAAAAATGGCAGGATATTACAAAGGGTTTACAGAAGGAGAATTAGTTGCATTTAGCGCCCATATAAATATGGGTACTTATAAAAACAATCCTGCGCTTCTCGAAGGCAACGGCAAAAAAAGGGGAAATGGTGAAAGCAAACCTATCCACAAGAAAGAGGATTTTATTCCTTTCGTAGCGAAGAATGGACTTGCTCGCGACATGTCTCTGCTTGCTCTGACTCTTAGCGCAGATGGCGGGCAGATAGAAGAAGCAATTATGGAACTCTATCACGGAAAATTCAAGAGCAAGGACGAACTGCACGAACTATTAAAAGAGACGAAGGAAGATATTGCCAAGATTATTGAAGAAGGAGTCACGAATCTCGGCGCATTTATGGGGGATTATACACTGTTCGACCGCCGCATGGCTCCGATTATCTTAGGTGGAGTAGCGAATGCAATTCCTCTGGATAAAGCAACACCTTCACTTGAAAAGATGCTGCTGCGCGTCGCGCACGGGCTATGGGATCCTGCATTTAACAGAGACACGCGAGGAACAATCGCAGATTTAACAAAAAAAGCAGAGAAGAGCGTTAACCTTGCCCAGGGAATGTATGCCTCTCTGGTAAGGCATTATCAGGCAACGCTTACAATAGAGGAAAATCTGAAAAAGTACGAAGCAGCGTGGAATGCCCAAAACACTAAAGTTGAAACAGATGGCTCTGCAAGCATGGCAATGTCAAGAAAAAGCGCATAAATCTCTTTTTTGTTTTTATTGTTACTGATTCTCCGCTAAACCCTTTCTCTGTCGAATCTCTCCAATAACACTTGGTTGCAGTTCATTCGGCAATTTCTGGAATTCCTGGTCCATCAGACTCGAGACTCCTCTGCCTTCAGTCGAGCTTCGTAAATCAGAGCTCCATCCAATCATTTCAGCAACAGGAATCTTTGATTTGATGTGAGCGTCAATACCTTCCTGGTTTACATCAATCAGGATGCCTCTCTTGCTTCCGACAAGCTGGGTAACAGAGCCCATGAATTCCATCGGGACTTCAATGAGATGTGTCTGTATGGGTTCAAGTATTATTGCTCCGCCTTTTTTCATACAATCATGCATGCCAAGCCTTACAGCAGGATAAATCTGCGCAGGACCTCTGTGCATGTGGTCAACGTGTAGTTTTGCGTCATGCAATATGAATTTAGTTTTCATCATAGGCTCTTTAGCGAGCGGTCCTCCATTAATAACAAGTCTCCATCCATCAAGTATTGACTCTATAACTTCAGGCAGTAAAACCAGGCCTCTTGTTCTCTCCTCAAATACATTGCCTTTGTAAATCTCTTGATATTGTCTTGCTTCTTCATTAGAGATTCCCAGAGCTGAAAGTTTTTTCCATAGCTCTTCTGCCTTCTTCTTGACTCTGCCTTCAGGCAACTCATTGCGTTCAATGGCATCATAAATCTCTTTTTCCAGAGGCTCCATGCTGATATAAAATATATTATGGCCATTTGGTGTTCGTACTTCAATTTCAGGAGAACCCTTGGCGATTGACTCGCGATAAACAACAATTGGCGGTCCCATCTTCACATCAAGTCCTTTTTCAGTCTTTATTCTTCCTTCAATAATTTCCAGATGTAGCTCTCCCATACCAGAAAGAAGGTTCTCTCCTGTCTCTTCGTTAATCTCAATTTTAATGCTCGGGTCTTCTTTGCCGACTTTTCTCAATACTTCAATGAGTTTTGGAAGATCCTGGGATTTTACAACTTCAATTGATTTAGTGATAACTGGCTGGAATATATGCTTAATCTCCTCAAAAGGCGTCTGCTCGTTCAAGGTCAGCGTGTCTCCTACTTCAGAATTGAGTCCGGAGATTGCAAGAACATTTCCTGCTGGAACGCTTTCCAGTTGTTCTGGTTTTATTCCATTATAAACTAAAACCTGCTGCACGCGGTATTTTCTTTTATTCATTGCAGAATACAATTCCATGCCGTTCTGGATAGTTCCAGAATATAATCTTCCGGCAGAGATCTCTTTTCCAGACCTGGGATCAATAACAATCCTTGTGATAACAAATGCAGGCTCGCCATCACGATTACAATTAATCAAGTCCTGCCCTAATTTACTTTCAGGATCTCCTCTCCAGATTTTAGGGATTCTGTATTTCTGTGCTTCAAGCGGGTTAGGAAGGTGTTTGACAGCCATATCAAGAATAACTTCGTGCAAGGGAGCGTTTTCCCATACCCATTTCTTCCTCGGCTCTTCTTCCATCTCATAGATTTTATAAATATCTTTAAATGAGATATTTCTTTTCTTCATGAATGGCGCAGATAATGCCCAGTTCTCTCTTGCACTTCCAAAAGAAACGCTTCCATCAAAGACGTTAACCTGCCACTTTTCTTTATATTCTGGTTCAGCAATCTGCATGATTAAGTGATTGAAAGACTCTATTAGCTTCTTGAATCGCTCCTGCATCTGCTCAGGCGTTATTTTTAACTCTTTTATTAATCTGTCAACTTTATTGATGAACAGGACAGGCTTCACACGCTCTCTTAATGCCTGCTTCAAAACTGTCTCTGTTTGAGGCATTATTCCCTCTACAGCGCAAATTAGAACAAATGTGCCATCAATTGCCCGCATTGCTCTTGTAACATTGCCACCAAAGTCTACATGGCCTGGCGTGTCAATAAGATTGATAAGATATTCTTGTCCAAGATATTCGTGTGGCATGCTCACGTTTGCCGCGTCAACTGTCATAAGTCTCTCCTGCTCGTCAGAGTGCTGCCATGTTGTCATACCTTCTTCAAGGTCACCTGCATTTTTTGATGCCATCATGCCTGCTGCTGCAAGAAGATTGTCTGTAAACGCGGTTTTTCCGTGGTGAATGTGCGCGCTCGTAGCTACATTTCTTATGTTCTTCTGATTTGAAGTCAATCGTTGGATTTTGTCTAAATTTGTTTCTTTCTCTGCCATGTTCTAAAGTAAGAGCTCATATAAAAATAGGTTTTTAAAGCTTTGTTTACCGCGCAGAATCAGCCTGCTTTTCCGCTTCATTCTTTTTGCTTATGGAATAACTTTCCATATTGCCTTCTGATGCAAGAACAATTTCATTTGCAAGAGTCTCAGCAATTTTCTTTTTCTTGCCAAATGCCTTTGCATATGCACCCCATATCATCCATCTGATTGCAATATTAATGCGTCTTATAGGACTGGTATCAACTGCCTGCGGATATCTTGCCCCTGCTTGCTCAATTACAGTAATCTCATCTCTCGGGCTTCCATTTTCGATGGCTTCGACAAGAACCTGTACAGGGTTTTTATTTGTCTTTTTTTGCACAATCTCTAAGGTTTGCAGGATGGTTTTCATATTTCTGTTGTATTTGCCGGAGCTCCAGGATGTGATAATTCTATGCTTCTTTCCTACATGTCCTGGCACTCCAAGGCGGTTAGCAAACCTTTCAACAACATTGACTCTTGTTGCGCCAAGATTTTCCATGTTCCTTCTTCCTTGCGATTTCAAAAGCAGTGAAGCGCGCACATTCATGTAAGGTCTTAATGCAGCATCTTTTACTTCTATCGCAGAAACATCGTATTTGTCGAATATCTTGAACTGTGTTTGTTTTTGTTCTGTCATGTTTATCGTCTTCCCTTCTCTATCTTGCCTTTCCATAACAAATGCAGAGGCTGGTCATTTACTTTGATTACCATAAATCTGATGCCTGGAATGTCTCCTTTAGAGCGGTTCATTCTGCCGCCAATGCGCTCAATTATTACTTCATCGTGCTCATCAATGAATTTTTGCGCAAGATTTCCAGGTATAAATGCGCCGACTTGAATGCTGTTCTTAATCAATTGCACCTTGCAGCACTTTCTCATGGCTGAATTAGGCTGCCTCGCTTCTTTCTGAAATTTTGAAATAACTATCCCCTTTGCCTGAGAGCATCCCTCAAGAGGGTCTGCCTTTTCTCGCAGACCAAGCGTTCGCTTCTTATATGCTTTCTGCCGCCATTTAAATTTACGGCTGCTTTTCAATAATTTTCGTGCGCTCATCAATCCCATGTTCTTCTCTTTAGAGAAAATGCTTTTTAAATGTGTCGAAAACCGGTGATGTCGCAGATTAGGTTGATATTACCATTTTTTCCTCGCTTGTCGCTTTCGGTTGTTTAATTGAATTTAATAGCATAGTTTCCCATCTATTCCCAGATAAACCTATTCCACACCTTTCAGCAGGAGTTAATTTATCTTTCTCACACTTTTTTATGAAGTTATGAAACACCTTAAAGCCATCTGAATAATCCTGAACTTCTGTTATTCCTCTCCTGACTTTCTGAAATTCCTTTTGATGAGTGTGCAAGTTTTCAATAGCATTATTATTTACTACTCTCCTTTGTCCAAGTATTGAAGTGTGCTTTACTTTTCTCTCGGCACCCCAGTTTCTAAAAGTCTTTCTTATCCCATCTTGATAAGCACCCAGTTTGTCGGTTATGATTTGATTAGGCATTTTTATATTTTGTTTATATGCTTCTCTCATAACTATTTCAGCGTCTTTTGAACTTCTGCCTCTCCCAGAATTAACAGAAGCCAGTAAGAATTTTGTTTTGTTATCCATAACATTCCAAACATAATCAAATTCAGCATTAGGGTTTTTCTTGTCTATTCCCCTCTTTGTTTTAACCATAGTTTCGTCTGCGTTCCAAACCCCAGAAGTTTTTGGAGTTAATGTCTTTGAGTATTTTTCCATAACTTCTGTAAATCTTAAAACCCATCTTCTTATTGTTTCGTGGTGCAATTTTAAGCCATAGAATTGTGAGAACTGGTCGGCAATATCTCGGTAGCTTAATCCTTTGTAGTAGCAATCCATAGCCAAACAAACTAATTTAGCATTTCCCTTTATATTTTTTATTGGAGATAAAACAAACTTTTTATGACAATCCTTACAGCTAAACCTTTGTTTATCTCCTGATTTGTCGTGCCTTACTCCAAACTTTGTTATATTCTTTGAAGCACAATAAGGGCAACAATCATCAAGAGGTTTATTTATGATTAATTCTATCTGTTGTTTTACTGGGCTTTCTTCAACTTCATAAGCATTTTTCAGTTTCTCAAATAAAAGAATAGCTTTAATGTGTTTGCAGTATAAACCTTGTCCCTTACATCTTAATTCAAAATCCTTACAATTACAAGAATAGCTATCAAAATGAGTAACTTCATACTTTTTACTGCTGTCAAATTGAGAAGGCACTAAGTAAGTATTCTCATCTAAACATTCTGGGTTACCTATTTGTAAGATGGCTTTTGCTCTTACATCTCTATTCTCTGTAAATTGTTTAATATTTTGTGTTTCCATAATAGTATATAGGTATAGAGGTATATAAGCTTTGTGGTAGTTTGAACATATATACTGGAAAATACAATTATTTATATACTCTCATAGGTATAGCTGTATATGGCAAAGAAGAAAACAAGTTTAGTAATTGAGGAGAGTTTATGGCAAGATGTTAAAATCCACTGCATTAAGGAAAAAAAGGATATTTCTGAATGGTTAGAAGAATTGATTAAGAGAGAATTACATAAAAATAAAAAGTAAAATTATTAGTGTTATTTTAATTACTATATAGTTACAATCTCACTACCCAAAGGTTTTTCAACTGCTTTTTCTATCTATAATAGGGTTTATAAAAAAATGAAGATTAGAGAATTTTTTGAAAACACTGAACACGGATTAACATTATTTAATGAGAAATTGTTAGATTATATTGACATTTTTGAAAAAAATGGAAAGAATTATATTAAATGCCTTGCTTCTGATGTAGATAGACTTGCTAAGCCAGAAGAAATTGTAAGACAGTTGTTTATTTTAAAATTAATAAAAGAATATGGTTATCCTAAAGAAAGAATAGCAGTTGAAAAAGAAGTTTGGTTTGGTTCTGGAATTTCTGAAAAAAGAGCCGATATAGTTGTATTTCACAAAAATTCAGAAGAACCATATATTATTGTTGAAGTTAAAAAACCAAAGAGAAAGGATGGAGTTCAACAGCTTAAATCATACGCAAATGCAGAGGGTTCTCCTATTGCTGTATGGACAAATGGAAAAGATATAGAAATATTACATAGAGAAAAACCAAACAATTTTATTCATATTTCAGATATTCCAACAATAGGACAAACTTTAAATGATGTTTTAACTGAGCCGTGGACATTCGAAAAATTAACAAAACAGAATAGGTTAGCACAAGGACTTTCATTAAGGGAAGTTATAGAAAACTTAGAAAATCTTGTTTTGTCTAATGCTGGAGTAGACGCATTTGAAGAAATTTTTAAGCTAATTTATGCTAAACTCTATGATGAATTTACAGCAAATACAAGTTCAGAAAAAAAGAGAAAAATTTTATTTAGAGTTTATGGAGAAAGTAATGAAG
>CAZKON010000001.1:49044-60586 GCA_964554415.1 Candidatus Woesearchaeota archaeon
GCCTGCCCTGCAATCTTCTTGCGTATGCTTACCTCTACTCTTGTTTCAGGAATTGGATCTGATAGAAAAAGAAAAATATTGTTTAGGATATATGGAGAAAGTAATGAAGAACTATTTGATAAAATTTCTTTATTGTTTGAAGAAGCAAAAGAGCAGTGGAAAGGGATTTTTGCAGAAGAAGATAAAATAAAGCTAACTCCCTCACATTTGGCTACTTGTGTTTCTTTCTTTCAAGACATAAAGTTATTTAATTCTAATTTATTTGTGATTGATGAAGCATTTGAATATCTTGTTACACAAGTTTCAAAAGGAGAGAAGGGGCAATATTTCACCCCGAGATATGTTATTGATATGTGTGTGAAAATGCTTAATCCAGAAAAGAAAGAATATGTTGTAGATACTGCTTGTGGAAGCTGTGGTTTTACGGTTCATACTTTATTTCACGTTTTCAATTCTGATGGAGTATTTTCAGCTATGGAACCAAGCAGAGAACAAGTAGAATATGCTTCTAAAATGATTTATGGTATTGATTTTGATGAGAGAGCTGTAAAAATAGCAAAAGCACTAAATTTAATTGCGGGAGATGGTAAGACTCATGTTTACAAAGCAAATAGTTTAGACGCTTCCCAGTGGGATGAAGAAACAAGAGTAGGATTAAAGAGTATGTTAAAAAAGTTTTAAGAGTATGAATTTAATAAGGATAACGAAAAGAATTATAGATATTTTAATTTTGATGTATTGATGACTAACCCCCCATTTGCAGGAGACATATCAGAAAAGCAGATACTAAAAAACTATGAATTAGCAAAAAAGAAAAATAAGGTTTTGTCTAAAATGGATAGACATCTTTTATTTATTGAAAGAAATCTTAATTTTCTAAAAGAGGGCGGGAGAATGGCTATTGTTTTGCCTCAGGGAGTTTTTAATAACACAAGCGAAAAGCGAATAAGGGAATTTATATCAGACAAAGCAAGAATATTAGGAGTTGTGAGTTTGCATTTTAATACATTTAAACCACATACAGGCACAAAAACCTCAGTTTTGTTTTTGCAGAAATGGGATAGTAAACTCTGTCCAAAAAAAGAGGATTATCCTATATTTTTTGCTGTATCTGAGAATGGTGGCAAGGATAACTCTGGAGATTATATCTTTGAAAAAGGAAAAGACAAAAAAGTAATTATTGATAAGTATGGACATCCAGAGATTAACCACGATTTATTCAATATTGCAGATGAATTTATAAAATTCGCAAAAAAAGAAAATTTTAGTTTCTGGTAAAATGGCACAAAAATCAATTCTAAAACTCAGTGAAGTTAATCAAGAAGGTAGAATAGATGCAGAGTTTTACAAGAAAGAATTTTTAGATAATGAAGAACTTATTATGCAGAAGAAATGGAAAACTCTAAAAGAATTAACTGCTAAAATAACAGATGGTAGCCATATAACACCCAACTACACTGATGAGGGAATACCCTTTCTGATGGTTAGGAATATAGGAAAACTTGATATTAATTTTGAGGATGTTAAGTTTATTGATAAAAAACTTGATGATGTGCTTAAAGGATGTAAACCTAAAGAAAATGATATTTTACTTAGTAAAGTAGGAACTTTAGGTAGATTAGCATTAGTCCCTAAAGAAAAGAATTTTAACATTTTTGTAAGTCTTGCGGTTTTAAAAGGGATAAAAGAAATTAATCTTTTTTACTTAACTACCTTCTTGCTTACAAAAAACGCTTATCTGCAATATCAAAGATATGCGAAAGGTATATCTCAACCAGATTTACATCTTGAAGATATTAGAAAAATAAAAGTGCCTATACCTTCCGAGAGTTTTCAAAAAGAGATAGAAAATTTATATCTTGCTTCTGAAAAAAATAGAGAAAAGGCAAACAAGCTCTATCTTGAAGCAGAGAACTTATTACTTAAAGAATTAGGAATAATTAATTTTAAATTAGAATTTAAGAAAACATTTATAGCAAAATATAGTGATTATCTGGCTTATAATAGATTTGACGCTGATTATTTTCAACCGAAATATAATAAATTAATTCAAGAGATAGAAAGTTATGATGGCGGGTTTGATTTATTGGACAATATAATGGAATTAACTGAGAAAAACTTTAAGCCAGAAAAAGAAAGTATGTATCATTATATTGAACTTGCGAATATTATGGAAAAAGGAGACATAGAAGGATTTATGGAAGAATATGGTGAAAATCTACCATCCAGAGCGGGAATTAAAGTCAAAACTAATGATGTTTTAATTTCAAGCATACAAGGTTCTATATCCTCTTGTGCTTTGATAACAAAAGAATATGATGGGGCTTTATGTTCAACTGGGTTCTATACAATCAATTCTAAAACAATTAATCCCGAAACTCTGCTAATTCTATTTAAATCAAAGATAATTCAAGAACTTCTAAAGAGAGGATGTTCTGGGACTATCTTAATGGCTATAAATGGGACAGAACTAAAAAAGATAAAAATCCCTAAGATAAAAGAAAGTTGTCAAAAATTAATAGCTGAGAAGATTAAAGAGGTGTATATTCTAAGAAAGGAGAGAAAAGAGTTAATTGAAAAAGCTAAGAAGAAGATAGAAGAATTTATTTTAAAATAATATTTGAATATCATAAATAAAATGCCAAACGAAAATAGCCGCCAAAAAAAGATAAAAAAACTCGTTGAGGAGATTATTGAACCATCTATTGACAAGATTATAAGATTTAGACAAATTAATCATATTCCTCACAGATACATCAAAGACATTCTTGACATATTTTTCCCAGAAACAAGACACATAGACAAAGACAAGGGCTTTTACAAAAATGTTTATGTTATCCATTCAAAAACAAAAAAATATGTTCTAAAAGAAGGAAAGCGAAAAGATATAAGAAAAGATTATATTACTTATCAGAGAATTTGTAAAAAGGGTGGGAAAAGATATTTTGCTAAGATTTATTGGAGAAGTAAAGGGGGCAGGTTTATCTTACAAAAATTTGGGGAAAAAGCAACAATCCCACCAAAAGAGCTTACAAGACTAAAAACGATTGGTAAGAATTATGGTTTAAAAGATGTTAGAGAAGCCAATATAATGAGATTTGGCAGAAGATTTAAGATTGTTGACGCAGAAAGAGTTTAATTCCAAACACCTAACAGATTACTCACTATCCTCTATTACTTCTTCGGGGGTTAACTTCTTTTTTAACTCTTCAAAACAATCATCACACAAGGGTATTTCTTTTGAGTTGCTTGTATTCCCCTTAATAATAATTCTATGTCTGGCATTATATCTATCACAAAGACACTGGGTAGTTATTGTAATTGATTTTATCTCTATTGTCATAGAGATAGCATAGAAAACTCCTATAAAAATCTATCCATCAACCGCTATGCGACAGCATAACTCAACAACCGATTATGCGACAATCCCTCGAAAACCATAGGTTTTCGAATAAGCACAAGAAGATTTACACAATCCTCAAATCCAGAGCAAAAGTATCCTTAGAAATCTGTCGAAGCTCGTCTTCTCTGCGCCTGTTCCTTCCAATCAAAGCAGCCTTGCTCTGCGAGCCAGCAGTCAGGATAAACATATTATCTTTTATCTCAAGGCTCTTGAACGTAACTGGCGCGACGACAGCCGCAATAAACTTCTCAGAATCTTCAATTCCGCGCGCCTCTTCTATTATTCTTATTCGTTTTCCTATTTGTTCCTGAATGAATCTTATGTGAGCTGCATCAGGACCAATTGCCTGTGACATGAACACTCTCGGCACAGCAAAGATAATTGTGTTATTATAAAGAAAACATTTTCGTGTCTTGACATGCGACGCTTTATCTAGAAGATTAATGTATCGCATTGTCTGCATATCTATAGTTGCCATCTTTCTACAAATGCACCTTATTTGATTTCTCAAAGCCCATTATTATTCTGCCTTCTTCCTTTTTTTTGCCTTTTCAAGCTCTGGATTTACAAGTGGCCCTGTAACTCGCACTAACAATCCAGGCAGACCGGTCCCTACTGGAATTGCCTGATTCAGGAGAATATTTTCTATAACTGATTTCAACTCATCACGACCGCCTTGTATAGTTGCATTGACAAACTGCTTATCAGGTGTTTCAAACGTCGCGCGGGCAAGGATGCTTGCTTTTTCAGAGATGATGCCCATACGTGTTACTCCTTTGACAACTCCTGAAGAAGTCATTGCATCAGCAACCAATTTCAGATGACGCTCGTTGATGTCAAGTCCCTGTGACTGAATTACTGCTTTGATTTCATTTATGATTGTCTGTCTGGCAGCTTCAATGCCAAGAATAGATGAGACGTCATGAATATCATTCGAGGTTACACGCTCTGCATCTACGCCTTTGACCTCGCGCACATCTCTTAAGTTAGATCCTGCTGTTAATACCACATAATCTTTGCCTCTTGTGGCGACAACTACCTGAGTTATTCCCTTGACTCCAGAAACAATAGTCTCTTTCAGTTTCTCCTTCAGTTTATACAATGCTCTGAAATCAAATTCACTGGCATTCAGGCTTAAGCGTAAGTCATTGCTTTTGACCTTGAATCCTTTCTCTTCCAGACGTTCAGCAATTCTCTGCGCTCCAACGTGGACATTCTTCAAAGCTTTCGCATCAAGCGCGATCTCAATCTTTTTGCTTGCAAAGTCAATCTTTATCTCAGAAAGAATGTCGCGCAAACGAACTTCTTTTATTTTCTCAGCAATGATACGGGCATCTTTTTCATTATTATTTTCCTTCTTAAGATAGACTTCCATAAGCGGTGTTGAAGGCTGCTTTCGTGCGTCAAGAATTTCAATTAATCTGGGCAAACCAAGTGTAATCTGCATTTGAGCGACTCCTGCGTGGTGGAACACGCTCAGAACCATCTGCGTCGAGGCTTCTCCAAAACTTTGTGCAGTTATGACTCCAATTGCTTCTCCTGAAGAAATTTTATCATCCTTAAGGTGGATGCGCGCAACATCTTTCCCGTCCTCACCATAAATGAATTGAATAATATTTTCAGATGCATCTCTTACAGTACCGTCATATTCAATCTTAAGGTCTTGCAATGCGCTTACAAGGCGGCGGTATAGATAACCTGACTTTGGAGTACGCAGTGCAGTGTCCATCAAAGCGTCTCTTCCGGTAATTGCTCCAAAGAAGAACTCACTTGGTCTCAAACCATCAAAGAATGATGAGCGGATGAATCCATGTGCCTCTGCTCTTAAATCTTCGGATTTAAAGAATGAAAGCGTTCTTCCCTTGTATCCAAAACTAATGCGCTTGCTCCAGAGAGACTGCTGGCCGACACAGCATGCAATTTGTGTGATGTTCAGCATATTACCGCCAGCACCGGAAGTAATCATCTTGCTGATATTGGCTTCAGGCGAGAAGTGTGATTTGATGACAGTACCTATCTGTGTACGCACTTCATTTAAGGTCTGCATTATCTTTGTCTCGCGGGATTCTGCAAGTGTCTTGCCGGGCAGCAGAGGGAACGTGCCTGCGCGCGATTCTTCGATAATTTGCTGTGTCTTGCGCTCTGCCTCTAAGACTATCTCATCAGCCATTTTACGCACTTTATCAGAAACATTCAGGTCGCGGACAGAAAGTGTATATCCTTTACGGGAGAGATATATCGCACCGAGTATAAATGCCTTATTAATCGCTGCAACTGTAGATTCTCTGCCGCATTCATAATCTAGAACCTTGATTAATGCCCCGTCTTCAATGCCGAATGAGTTACTGGCAATAATATCCCCAGAGAATTTTGCAGATGATTTATCCGGAATAACCTGCATAAAAACATCTTTTCCTTCAATCTGCTTAGTGCGCACATCATTAATAATGTTAGCAGCATATAAGAGTTGGTCTGCATCAGAGCGACTCAGTGTTTCCTTGCCAAGAAGATATGCCCCTGTGATAGAGTCAGTAATAGTGCCGACTAAGTTCATATTATTCTTCGAGGAAATAATATTATTATTGACATTGAGCAGTACTTCTGCTTCAGATCTTGCTTCTTCTGTTTGAGGACTGTGAATGTTCATTTCATCTCCGTCAAAGTCTGCGTTATAAGGCAGCGCAGCAGCAGGATGTAGTCTGAATGTTCTGTTCGGTAGTACGCGGACGTAGTGAGCCATAAGGCTCTGCTTGTGCAGGCTGGGGTGTCTGTTAAAGAGAACAATATCTCCGTCACGCAGATGCCTCTCTATCTTATACCCTGACTGTATTTCAGCACAAAGTTCTTCCTTTAATTCTCCTGTAATTCTCTTTCTTTTACCGTCTGTGCGAATAACATAGTTTGCTCCGGGATACTTCTCTCCCTGTCGAATCAATTCACGCATTGCTTCAATATTTGTGCTCGTGACAGTCTCTGCTACAGTGATAATGCGCGCAATTTCGTAAG
Source organism: Candidatus Woesearchaeota archaeon (assembly GCA_964554415.1). Classification (GTDB taxonomy): domain Archaea; phylum Nanobdellota; class Nanobdellia; order Pacearchaeales; family GW2011-AR1; genus JAGVXD01. The sequence continues at coordinate 55,454 of CAZKON010000001.1, forward strand.
GTACACCAACTTCGTTTATCTTAATGTAAGGGTCAGGCGAGACAACTGTACGTGCAGAGTAATTTACTCTTTTTCCCGCGAGGTTATGCCTGATTCTTCCTTCTTTTCCTTTAATACGTTCAGTGATTGTCTTTAGCGGCTGCCCTGACCTGTGTCTTGCAGGAGGTATACGGGAGACATTATTATCAAAGAATGTTGTAATGTGGTATTGCAGCAAATCCCATAAATCCTCAATGATAACTTCAGGTGCCCCGGCATTAAGATTCTCCCAAAGTCTCTGGTTTGCCCGGATAATATCAGAAAGCTTGTGTGTCAGGTCATCTTCACTTCTTTCGCCAGTATCAAGAGTAATGCTCGGTCGTACAGTCACTGAAGGAACAAGCAAGAGCGAAAGGACTGCCCATTCAGGTCTGCAACTTTTTACATTGATTCCTATTTTCTTAAGTTCATCGTCTTTAATAGCAACTAATCTCTCTCTTATTTCTATCGGACCAAGTCTCTTTTTTACTGACATGAATGTGCTTGGCTTTTCTAGTTTGACACGCTCAAGTGTTTCAGTGCAATAGGGACATTTCTTCGCATCTCTGGCTTTTTTTGCACGCAGGCTGGGTGTAAGCTCATTTTGCTTTTCCTCTGAAAGAGTGAGTTTGCCGCAATGAGCACAAAAGCTTCTCAGGCAAAGTTCAATTAATGGTATATATTTTATGTGGAAAACAGGTCTTGCAAGTTCAATGCTTCCTGCATGTCCCAGACATTCCTTGAATCTCTGCCCGCAGGTTCTGCAACGCACACCGGGGTCAATTGCTCCAAGACGGAGATCCATAAGCCCTCCGTCTACAGGAAAACCGTCAATATCATACAATTCAGGCGTCACAATTTTTGCCGCACTTAACTTCTTAATTTGTTCAGGGCTTAGCAAGCTAAAGCGCAATGCCCTTACTTGTTTTCTAAAATAAAGGTTCCTCATGTTAATTATTAAATGCTTGCGGTTTAATTAAATTAGCTATAGTGTCAATGGCAATACATCTTTGGTCGCCTTTCTCTTGCAATCTTTGAATTAATCTTTGCATATCTCCATCGCTATCAATAATTCCCACGTTTTCTGCTATAGCAAGATAATGGTTGCTATAGTGCATTTCAAGATTACTCAGATGTTCTAAAACATACTTTCTTGCATAGAACCGTGCTCTTTCAAATGAGGCAACCAATTCATCTTTGCTATTTCCTTCTCTGCTTAATATCTTTATAGGTAATATCATTTTATTTCTCGTATTTGTTCTTTAATTCAAATGTAGTATGAATTCCTAATCCAAGTAGTTCATCATACAAGAGCTTAAATGCATAGGATATTTCAATAGGTTCAGATTCATTCCCTCCGCAAATTGGGCAGGATGTCTTATTTTTTATATTGTCTTCATAAGCCATACTGCCGCATTGTTTGCATATATATACAATAGTTTTGTCAGAATCATATCTTTCTTTCAGGAGAAGCGCGGCTCCGTGGCTGGCAAGCGCCTGCTGTTCCATCTCTCCAAGGCGCAGTGCACCTCCGCGTGCTCTTCCTTCAATAGGTTGTCGCGTAAGCAATGCAACTTTTCCTGAAGCTCTGGCATGCATTTTGTTCTTTACCATGTACTTGAGTTTAAGATAGTACATATTTCCGATATAAATCTTAATATCCATCTTTTTTCCTGTAATTCCATTATACATTGTCTCTTTCCCATCGAAGCTGAATCCCATCTCTTCAAGCTGGTGTTCCAAATCTTCAACACGCTGTCCAGAGAAAGAAGTGCCGTCAACAATATGGCCCGTGATTGCTCCTGTCTTTCCTGCAAGCAGTTCAATCAGATACCCGACAGTCATACGGCTGGGTATACCGTGAGGGTTAAACATAAGGTCTGGTTTAGTCCCGCGCGCAGTAAATGGTATGTCTTCTGAATCTGCAATAAGTCCTACGACGCCTTTTTGACCATGTGGAGTCGAGAACTTGTCTCCTGGCTCAGGTAGCCGCAAATCACGTGTTCTGACCTGTGCAATCTTATTGCCTTCTTGATCAGCAGTGATAAAGACTGCATCCACAATGCCTCTCTCTTCCTGTCTTATTGCCGAGCTTGCCTCTTTCTTTGCCTGAATGCTGATATCCTTAGCTTCGCTAAGGAACTTTGGAGGTGTAGTCTTGCCTATGATAACTTCTCCCTCATTCATGTCCGCTTCAGGATAAGCGATGCCATCATCTTCCAGGAATCTATATGCTGTTTCTGTTCGGTATCCTGAAACATCTTTATCAGGAATAACAATCTCATCGCTCAAACCTCCAGCATATTGTAGTTCGGTTGCAGTATATGGTCTGAAATAAGTGCTTCTTCCCATACCTCTGTCAACACTGGCTTTGTTAAGAACAACTGCATCTTCCATGTTATAACCTTCGAAAGGCATAATAGCGACGACAATATTTTGGCCGGCAGGGTAAACTTCAAGAGTATCATAAATAAAACTACGGACAATTGGTTTCTGTGGATAATGTAAAATCGAGACATCAGTGTCAAGGCGCACCAGATAGTTTGCTGCATAAATACCTAAGCTCTGTTTGAGAGTCTTGCTTCCTCTGTTTAAACGAGAGCTTTGGTCATGGTTGCCGAAGGGAACAAGACTTGTGATAAGACCAAAAAGATCAATCGCATGCACTTCAAGGTGCGTGTGTTCAGGGGATACATCTTCAGGGCGTAAAGCAATCAAAGCATTTTCTTCTTCAGCAGCATCAATATACTCAACAATGCCTTGTTTTATAAGGTCAGCCCATTTTAGTTTATTGCTTTCAAGAAGCACAAGGTGTTCATCTTTGAGTTTGCTTACTCCTTGTTCAACAATAACTAACGGTCTGAGGACGCGCCCGACTTCAAGGGACATAAGGATATAGTTCATTGCAGTATCATACCTTACGCTAAGCTCGCGAGGGAAGTCTCCTGCACGCCGCGTTGTTCGCGCACATTGTACAAAATCGGTCGGATTGCCGGCAAACCCAATAAATCTGCCGTTGAAAAAGACATCAGTATCTGATTCTTTTTGGCTTAATCCAAATTCACTGAACTTCTTAAGTGCCTGTGTTTCATCAAAAGTGACTGCTGTAGAAATCTTTCCAAGAATTGCAAGATTTTTGCGTAAACCTATTTCAGTGCCTTCAGGTGTTTCAGTTGGACAGAATCTGCCATAGTGAGTTGGGTGCAGTGTACGCGCCATAAAGTTCTCTTGTTCACCAGGTAGCATACTCGATACGCGCTGAAGCTGTGAAAGCATAGCAAGATAGTTTGTCTTATCCATGTTCTGGGTAACTCCCGAGCGCTCACCAATCCATGCTCCTGTCGCAATAGCGCTCTCAATACGGTGAGTGAAAAGCGTAGACTTCGCAATCGTTTTTAGGGAATAGAACTTTTTGCGTTTAGCAATTTTCTGCAGGGAATACTGAATGTCTCGTACGAGGATGCTCATATTTACTCTGAAAAGGTCAGACATCAGGTCCCCTGAGAGCTTTACTCGCTTATTTGCATAATGGTCTTTATCTGTTCTAAGTTCAGGATCTTCTTTCGCGCGCATGTAGAGGCGGATAAGGCGGCAGAGTGTGATTGATTTCTCTGACCTTGCTACTTTGTCAGTGCCAATGTGGGGGAGGAGAGAGGAGTCAATACGGTTTTTGATACGATCTAATATCTCCTTCTTTGTTCCCTGAATGCCTGTTTTTTCTGCAAGGAAGAGCAGAGCAGTCTCGCTGTCTTGCAATTGTGCATATTCATATAAGTTGACGATAACACAGTCATTTTCAACATCAATATATTTTGCGATGTCTGCTTCTTTAATCATTCCAAGTGCTTTCAGAAGAGGGATAAGCGGCACGTTCTTCAGTCTGCTGAAAGTCAGCTCAAGAATGCCTTCATTCGTTTCAGAGATTGTCGTAGGTATCCTATAAGCCCCACGTTGTGAAAACAAGCGAACAGTCAAACCAAGTCTCCCTTCTTCAATAAACGGCTGATTAGCAGCCAAATCCTCAGACATGACCATAACTCTTTCATTTCCATTGATAATGAAGTAACCGCCAGGATCAAGCGGGTCCATGTAATTCTGGCGTAACTGGTCGCGGCTCATGTTATAAGTTGTGCATGCTGCGCTTCGGACCATAATTGGAATCCGGCCAATTTCAACTTCAGAACTGTCAGTTTGGCCATCATATTTAATCATAAGTTCTACAAATACCGGAGCAGAGTAAGTAAGATTACGCAACCGTGCTTCTCCTGGAGTAACCACACTGCTGCTGCCGTCTGCTTCAATTATATTGGGTCGTTCAACTCTTACACGTCCAAGCTTGATATCAACTTCCTCATTCTCAATGTTTTCATTTATTTCAGCGATAATTTGAGGTATTCTGTTGGAGAAAAAATCATTAAATGACAGGATATTTGACTCAACTAAAGAATGTTGTTCAAGATATTTTCTGATAAGAACATTCCGTTGTTTATTGTTCATGCAACGATGCGGAAATATGCCTTAATTCCGTCTTCCCCCTTGCGTTCTATCTTAAGTACATCACCGGCGGAGCATCCTTCAGGCACTCCTGTGTCAGTATGTTTAATTTTAGGTAGCTGTGAAACTGAGATATTGTAAGCATCAAGCAACTTTTTAACCTCTTCTGGTTTCAATTTTATGTGTTTTGGCTGTAGGATGTGCATGGGTTTAACAACGCTGAAGCAATAATAATAGTAAACAATAATGTGTGTAAAAGTGGCTTTTTAAACCTTTCTGAGTTTTGTATGTGTATAGGCTCATGACATTTGATACCAGTAATATTTAATCTGTAGTTTGTCTTCGGATTGATGAAGAAAGAAATTGTTAGAAGAGAATTTCTAAAATGGAAGATTAAAGGATTAAGCTATTCTGACTGTCAAGATACCAATATAATCACGAAAGACCGCATCAAAGTTTGCACTTACTAACTCCTGCTAAAGTCTATTTTCAGTTTAAAAGACATAAGAAACTTATACTCTTTGACTAGTGCAATAAGTCACTAACCTACACAGGAGCTATCTCGAGTGTATAGGTCCATAACAAATGTCACCAGTTAATGTTACTTACAATTCGTAGTGC
>CAZKON010000002.1:0-29337 GCA_964554415.1 Candidatus Woesearchaeota archaeon
GAGAACAGCAGTTCTCGAGGTTTTAAGGTGCGGAGGGCGCATCGTTTTTTTGATGATATTTGATTTTGCAAGCGCAGGCATAATGTCTAAATAACGTGTTGGCACTTCTCCTTTTTCTGCGCTAATAATCTCGTTTCCTAAGTCACTTAGACGATTTATGACTGCAAAAATAAGCATTGCAGCAGCGTGCCTCGTTTTTCCTTCTCCTAGGTCGTTTGCATTTTGAATATTATATCCTCTAATTTCAGTTATATATTTTTCAATATCTGTTATTGCACTACCAATTCGCTCAATATCATACATTGTTAATAATCCTCCAGTACATGTTGTGCAGGCGAGGTGCGAAGTCAAGATAATCTCTGATTGTGTTCATGCGTATTGCGTGCAGCGTTCTTTTATTTCTAACAAAAAGAATTTTGCCTTCTTTTACAATTCTGAATTGAATAACAAGCGGGAGACATGAGAAAACACTCATATCAAGTCCATTTTCTTCTTTTTTTAAGAGCGCAAACTCCTGTTCTTCTGTCGCACCTTTTGTAATAACTGCTATGTCAATGTCTGAATCTTGTCTTGCTGTGCCTCTTGCATGGCTTCCGAAGAGGATGATTGCTTCTACATAGGGCAGTTTTTTAAGCTCTCTAACGACTGCTTTTAGTGAATGAGGTTTGAATTTCATGAGATGATGAAAGTAACGAATTATTTAAATGTGTTTAGAGAGCTGAGTGTGGGACACTCACGCTAAGACCGAATTATTTAAATAGTTGTTCTTTCTTTGGATGATATGAAAGTTGAGGTGCAGGTACCAAGGAAATGGGCTTATGCTCTTTTGATTGTGCTACTTTTTGGAAGCGGGATTTTTGCTGTCTGGGCTTACAAATCAGATTATGCTGCTGCAGGCACTGAGCCTGTTGCTGATGTAGCAAAATTAGGGCATAGCCCTAATGAGATTGAGGTAAATTTAGGGGGGACAGGAACAGGGACTTGTGAAGGTAAGAAAACATTACAGTATGCGATTAAGAATAAGTGTTTGGGGAGTGGGACAACAGGGGGGGGAAGTGGAGGGACAGTAGGAGGTACATGTGCTCGATGTGGGTTTGATGGCACTTGGGTATATTATGATGATGGTGTTGGTAATGACTTTGGTGTGAGCTGTAAAGATGGTTATGTAATTGGTTGGTGTAATACTCATAGTACTGGACTAGGTTATTGTGATTGGACAGGAGGAATAGCAAAAAGTTTAAATGAAAATAAGTATCCTACATGGCTTGTTGGAACGCCCATATATACTAAAACTACCGCTTTATGTAGCGGAGCAGGAGGAGGCGGAACAAATTTCTTAAAATCATATAGTACTGTTTATAGTACACAATCAAATCTTCCTTTTTCTAGTACTTGGGTGGATTCTGGCTTACAAATAGCAGTTACTCCTTCTGTTTCAGGTTATAAGTTCTTAATTACTGCGAGTATTATTGCTAAAAATGGGGATGAAACTGGCAGTTGTGAGGCGGGCTTATTCAAGGATACTACTGAATTAGTTGCACCATTTTTATCGAATGATGGCTCACATTGGGACGCAAGCCCAAGCACAATTAGTTATATAGACACTGCTACTGATACATCAAGCAGAACTTATAAGGTAAAGGTTAGGGGAAATACAAATGGTGCTTGTCATATTAATATTGCTCCAGGAAATGCAGGATATACTGGGAAATCTACTATGACTATCGTTGAGTTTAGTGAGGGGGGAGGCGGAGGAGGAACTGCTACATTGTATAAAGGCGCCCTTGGATGCGGTGGCGGAGCAATGACACAAAATTATTGTTATCCGCTGTCTTGTATTACAACAGGGAGTCAACCTGTACTACGGTGGATGGATTGTGATACTGCGGCGTGTACTGGTACAATTGGTCCTCCAACGGCCCAATGCAAAAATCTTCCAACTTTATGATATTTACCGAAAGGTTTATAAAGTTGTAACTTAAGAGTAGATTCATGAAAAACAAAGTTTTATCAACAGGAATAGTTACGATGGCACTCGTAGCTGGCTCTTATGCGCAAGAACGCGTCCATGTTAAGTGGGAACCGCGTACGTCTGAAGGCAAAGCAACACGAGATTTGATTGTTTACCAGCCGAATCAAGTGGTTGCGTATGTGACTAAAGTTAATGGTATTACGAATACGATTGGACTTGGATGGGATAATGTTTTTTACCCTTTACCTAAAATATCTACGCGTAACCCTCCTTATGGTACGAATGATTTCTTCTTTGACTCTGTTAGAAATGAACCGTATCGAATGGGTATGGAAGGATTTGATGAGCATGGAGTTGTTCGTGCTACGAAGTCAATCTTCGATGCCGATGGCAATCATATTTCACGTGGACCTGTGGCTGGTGAGGGAATTGGTGCGATTTATGATATTACTCCTTCGTCTCTGGGACGCATGACGCTTGATTTTGCAAATGTTGCCGCTTTTAAACGTGAAGGGTTGCAGCAGAAGACATCAAAGGAATCTCTTTCTGTAGCAGTTGTCCCTGCGCTAGAAGCGCGGACGAATCAATGGCGAGGATCGTTCTTGTTATACCCTGAATTTAAACGCGATGCACAAGGCGTGCTTGCTCCAGAAGTGTATGTGTCTGGATCTGGAAAGACAAACGATATTGTTGTGTTATATGTGCATGATAACTTTAATTTTACAAATGGCATCCCTTTTTATACCAATATCGGCGGCGCGTTTGCTTATAGAGATAGTTCATGGACGAATGTACCTGTACGCGGATATAGTGCAAAGAGTTTTTCAGTTCCTGAAATTGCGCCTGCAAACCTGACTTCTTCATTCGCGTTAGAAAAGAACGTTGGACAATAGCACTCTTACTGTAAGTTACTCTGACAATTGCAAAATAGCTTTTCATTTGATTCATGCAAGTTGTTCTAGACGAGTCGCTCCAAATACGATGTGGCATAGAGGATAACAATTCAAGATACTACTCACAATCCCTGTTGCCCGCACTTCCTGCAGTAACAACGTTCCTTTCTTAAAGGGGCGGTAGAGCCAGCATGGAATGCCTAGAGATTCACAGCTATCAACATACTGAACCAGATTGGGAAGATTGCAGGGAATCTGTGTGCTGCTCACAAGCATACAACTGGCATCTTCGGGAAAACAGGCGAGCGTGCTAGAGAAGAAAACGGGGCAATAAAGAAAGAGAAACCACGATAATGTGTAGTTACTATTTTTCGCGCATTTTGTCTGATACCATTAGCGTTTCTTTGAGTAATATACCTTTGTCGTGAATTACAACATGGTGCCTCAGCATCTCCTGATGCAATGGATCTGATATTTTCTTTTTGAAGTTTATTAACGATTCAATTTTTATGCTGGGCTCTGCTTCAAGTGTGATAAAAATCTCAAGTAAGCGCTCTTTGTTTTGGACTGAACCTATAGAGAGCTTTGAATAACCATTCAATTTTGATGTCCTTCGAGGTTTTTCAAAGTCCTCTATAATAAGTATATCAATATCACTCTCTTTTGTTTCTACACCCTTTGCGTAACTGCCGTAGATTAGCAGTGCTTTTACAGTTGGAAACGCATGAATTATTTGTTCTGTAATTGGTTTAAGAGAATGATACTTCTGATAGAATGCTTGTCTTTTTTCATTTTCAATCAATGTAAAAATAGAATATATCAGTGATGATGCGGCATTTATGAAAAACTGTCTAACGTAAATCCGTTTATTTCCCAACCGCCTTTCATTAAGAGCACCACTACTGACAAGATTGTTGACAATATTTGTTACTGCATTTGGTGAGAGCCTTGTTTCTGTAATTATTCCCCGCAGATTGATTCCTGGATAGATTCGAATTGTTTCAAGAATTTTAAGATACGAATGATTGATAAGATTAGGCATGTTCTGAATACGAGACAATTTTCTTTGCGATATCGAGCGTTATGCGTGCGTCCTCCCTTGTAAGTTTTTCCCATTCTTCTACGTTGTATTGCCCGATTTTTCTTAATTGGAATGTAATATCTAATCCAAGTGCGTCGGCGAAAGACTCATGCAACTGAGAAAGCTCTTTGAAGAGGTTTTCTGGAATAATCGCATTATGTTTAAGAGCAATGATGAGGCATGAGTGGTCTTTGCAGATTTTGCCTTGTTTTTTGAGTAGAAGTGTATTGGCCGCATGATGAATTGCGTAATATGCTTTAATGATTGTCCAATCAAAGCAATTATCTTCATATTCACGCTGCGCGCGATACAAATCGTGCTTTGCTTTCTTCAGATATTTTTCATACAGTCCTTTCTCTATCTCGATAAATTTCTTTCGTTTTTCACAGTTTTCAAAAAAGGCAGCAATTCCTTCTTTTTTTAAGGGTAGTTTAATTGAAATTTCTTCTATTTTCATGATATTTTATTTAGTAACATATGTTACTATTTATAGTATCACTATATTTAAATGTTTTGGTGAGCAATTTCGTGTTGCAGCGCAGCTTTGGAGATGCGCTTGGACCATGGCAGAACGTATACACAAATAGCATTACTATAGATAATCCTTATTGCTCGATAAACTTTGTGGATACTGAAGCAAGAGGAAAGACAGCGTTCTATCGCGTGGTAGGCATGGACGCGACGATTAAATCTGACAAGACCGCAGCTCCTTAAACGCAATTGACTACACCTTTACAGTGTTAGAGAATATCATGAGTTGCAACAAACTTATCATACTTCGTTCAACAATTCTTTTGTATTGAGGATTTTTACGAGAGATTGTTTTTTCATATCTTTATCTTCCGACCAGAGTGGGCAGTTGAGCTTCAGCGCAAGCGCGAGATATTCAATATCGTCAGCATCGTAAGCTATACTTTTCGCCTGTTCTATATTTTCTTTTATTTTTTCAGTGGCGTAAAATTGGACTTTTTCATTAAGGATGATAAAAAAGACCATTGCTTCAGTTATTGAAAGCCCAGCTTTTTCCGCAGTCTCTTCACGATGTTCTTTCCATTCTTCTTTTACAAAAAGTGGCGCAGCAATATTTAAATAGTTGTTATTTTGTAGGAGTAACATGAACAAAAGGACAAAAATGAGTAAATCTCTGGCACTTGGTCTTGGCTTGATAGTTGCTGCGCTCACTGGAACAGCAGAAGAGAATGTACGTTTTTCTCTTCGCGTTCTTGACAATGTAGGAAAAGAAGTGCGTTGGGTCGTGCCTGGCACTAACCGAGTTGCCTATACTCTTGAGGGATACGCTGAAAATGTAAGTGTTATGAATAAACCTGCTGTTGCTCTTGCTTGGACCATGACTCGCCCTGAAGAGTGTACATTACTGAAAATATTCAACCATCTCCTCACTATGGGATTGAGGACTACTTTTATCCGTATGAAATGAGTTCACGTGACAATAAAATTAAAAATCCTATTGATTCAAACGTCCGACGCACTACAATCTTCAATCCTGATGGAACTATCAAGAATGAGCAGGTGGGAAGGACAACAGGCGGCGGAGTGTTTACACGTCATACATTCTATGTGCCTAGTGTCATAACAAACTTCTTTACCGGAGAAATTTCGGAACAGACAAATCTGGTAATGCGCACACTTTCATATACAAAAGCGGATGCGCTTGAGGCATATGGTACTAAAAAATCTACGAAAACTCGTTCTCTTCCCATCGCCATTATGCCAGAGAATTATGCTGGAGCGATGTTAAAGACAGATGTCAATGATGGGCAAATGCCTGCAAATGATGTTGAGTATCACTTTGGAACAGAAATTAGGAAGGACACGGTGAACGGAAAAACGGTCGGTTACGAGCCATTTTACGCCGTTGGACCAAAGGCGTATGGAAACTTTGTGTTACAACGCTCAACAAATGACGCGAACGGATATTACATAACTGTTCAAACAATTTCACCAGGAACAGCCGGCAGTTTTAATGATAGAGAAGCTTTGACGAACAACTGGAAAAGTGTGTTCTACCGCCTTGTGCCTGAAAACAGCATACAACCGGCATCTTCGGGAAAACCGGCGAGAGCGGTAGAGAATAAAGCAGGGCAATAGAAAAAGATAAACAGCGACGAGTGTACCGATAAAATAAACAATCTACTTTTTCACAAACTCTACGTTCTCAAAATCTTTGAAATCACTGTCGCCAGTAAGGAATTTTATACTGAGGCGCTTCGCTACAGTATAACCAATGACATCCGGAATCGACATCTTCTTATGTTTTATTTTTATGTCCATGGCTTCTTTAATGTCTTGCCAGAGAACCTTGATAGTATTTGAGCGGAACTTGTCAGTTATCATATCTGCTTCAAGTGCAGATTTTTCTTTTTTAAGACCGTAGTTTAATTCAGCGATATTGAAGAGAGTTGTTAGTCCACCTACTTCAGCATAAGATTTGAATTTCTCATTTCCATAAGCAATTTCAAACAATGCGTAACTATCGAAGAAGTATTTATTCATCCCAGCTTTCTGCTCTCAATTCTTTGAGCATTTGTTTTGTTGATTTCTTAGAGCGTTTGAGAACGCCAAACGTTTCAAGAAAAGGATTTCTCTTCTTTGTTACGGTTATCTCTAACTGCTCGTTTTCTGAGAGGTCTGCCTCTTTTACTGCATCCATTGGAACGATGATGCCGAATGAGCGACCCCATCGTTTTAGCTTTGCTTCTACTTCAATCATAGTTATACCGATATAACCATATATTTAAACATTTGGATGGCGCTGCATTGTAAAGTTAAAGGGACTTTTAGAAAGGTTTATAGCAGGCATTAACCTCAAGAACCTATGCAAAAAGAGGTGGTGGCGATCGCGACGAGAGATAATCTTCTTGAGATCGTAAGAGAAGTTTCAAGAAGAATGCTGGAAGTTAAACAACATTTAATTGACCCTTATGAAATATGTTTCTCTAATAAAAATTTGTCTGAAATAATAGGTAAAGTAATGGAGAAAGTATCTGCAGATATATTCACTAAAAATTTAAGTTATGAAGTAAAAAATGCAAAGGCAGACAGAGAAGCAGACCTTCATTTTACTAAAATAAATTTGCCTATGGAAATAAAAGTTACTTCTACAACTAACGCTTGGACAGGCGGAGAGTTCAGTAAAAGAACATTTCATTATTTTATGGTTTCTTGGGGTGGAGATTTTGACGAGTTCTTTGTTTGCGCCGTTAAATTGATGAAAAAAGACTGGAAATCAAATATTAGTAAGAATTTTTACGGACCAAGTTTATCACTAAAAAAGCTCGTAAGTAAGAGAGATAAGCTCATTCTTATAGGTAAAATCGATGAAAAAAGGAGGATGGTTAGAGAGAAAGTCTGAACTCATCGGGTTGTAGTGAAAAAAATGAGGGCAGATTTATATAGGTCGAATGGTTCACAATATAGAGAGTTGCTAAAATGACAGATAAACCAAAACAGATAAGGGCACTGGATCTTGTAAAACAGGTATTTGAGCATATATATGGAAATCTTACCCTCTTACGATTTAACGTAGAGAAACTAACACCTGAAAATGGTATTCCAGACAATCTAGACGCAAATAAATGGGAATTAATAGTGAATTTTTATCAAAATCTCCAAGTTCAACAACCTACAAGATATAAAGTAGATGTAAATTTGGTGGATAACACAGTTAGTTTTTATTCAATGGATGAAACAGGAACTTCAAAAGATAAAAAACAGACTTGGCAAATTATGAAAAAAGAAGATGGTAGTCCTTAATATTAACTATGAACACCAAGATATTGAGAAGAGCGTATTCCCATTTTTCTGTAATGGTATATTATTAGATACAAGTGTCTTAAAGATATATTTTGATGGATTAATCAAGAATCTTCGTCAAAATAGACAAGATAAGGACTTTCTTTCACTTATCAATATCCTAAATCTATTGAAATTAAATGACAAGTGGTATAAGTTTTATATTACTCCACACATACTTACGGAAATTTGTAGGCATATTTACAGCAGTTATGATAAAGATCAAGATTACAGAGAAATAATTACACTCCTTTTTCCTATATTAAAGGATGTAAAAGAAGAGAGAGATATAGTTAAAGATAAAATTCTGTCCCGCATAAATCTTGAAAAGCCCATTTTAAAGATGGGAGACCTATCTTTATTTTTATCGATTGATCAAATAATTAATCAGTCAAGAAAGATAGCCATACTCGTTAAGGATAGAGAGTTTAATCAGGAGTATGGGCTTCATCCAAACGTCATGTTAATAGATTTTGAAAAGACTAAATTAGATTTATTGAATAGATAATTTTCTCTTTCTCGGTTTATTCCAATAGGGGCTTTTACAATTTGGACATACGGCAGGTTCCTCACCGCCATTTCTTGGGATCCATTTGTGGTTACATCTCTCACATTTATAACCTTCTACTTCAAATCTCACTTTGCCCATGACTAATACACTACTATCTAATATATAAACTTATCGTATATGAACAACACCGAAAGATTTAAATACTTTATTAGTTATATATTAACAAGTAATATAAGAGTAGCTCTCTAAAAGAGCCACTCTACATAACGCCCATTCAAGATGAAATGCAAAGAAAACAACCAAGAAAAGTATAAAAATGTAACCTGCTCTAATTGCAATTCTATAAATGTAATAAAGCGAGGCATACGAAAAACAGAAAATCGTGGAGAAATACAACGCTTCGGATGTAAAGACTGCGATTGCAGGTTTGTTATTGACGACGGCTTTTTCCGCATGCGAAACACTCCTCAAAAAATATCACAGAGTATAGACCTCTTTTACAGAGGAGTTTCAACTCGGAAGGTACAGGAGCATCTTGCTATTTTTCATCCACACAACGCAACACATATGAGCGCCTATAATTGGGTTGTTAAATATGCAAAGATGATAAGCAACTATACAAACCGACTGAAACTGAAAGTCGGGCAAGAAGCACAGATTGATGAGATAGAATTTCACAGAAGGCAACACCACAAGAAAGGAATGCGCGGAGTTGATAAGAATTTCTTTATTGATAGTATAGACCCTGATACGAAATTCTTACTTGCCTCTGAATATTCAAAGACACGAGGGAGCGCGAACATTAAGGCAGTAGTCAAAAGAATAAAGGAACGAACAGATACGCAAATTCAGACGGCAACTACCGACGGTTGGAACGCCTACGAGAAGGTTATTAAAAAAGTGTTTGGCTATAATAAATATCTCAAGAAATATAACGTATTCCACAACAAAAATATCATAAGTGAAGATGATGGCAACTTTAACTATCCTATTGAACGCTTGCATAATAGCGTGAGAGCAAGAACAAAAGTCATGCGTGGCTTTCATGGTTCAATATCCTCAGCAAACTCCATTATGAAGGGCTATGAGATTTATTACAACTTCATCACAAAGCAGCAAGCGATAAAGTGCTGTCCTTACGAACTTGCCCTTGCTGATGAAGACACAAAGGAATTCTTGAAGGAACTCAAAAATAGATGGCTCGGTTTAATCTATCTGACAAAAGAGGCAGATTTATAAAAATGAAAAGCAAGATATTCTATAAAGAAAAGATGAAAACAGAACATACCATAATCAATGGAGATTGTATTGAAGAACTAAAGAAACTTCAAGACGGGTACGTGGACTTAATAGTTACAGATCCTCCTTTCAATATTGGTAAAAAGTATAATTCTTATGCTGATAACAAGAGCAAAGAAGAATATCTTAAATGGTGTGAGGGATGGTTAAATGAATGTATAAGGGTCTTGAAAGAAGGAGGGGCATTATATCTCTTTAACTATCCAGAAAACAATGCTTATCTTATGCACTTTTTGGATAAGCATCTGACTTTTAAGCGTTGGATGACATGGCACTACCCTGTTAATACTGGGATGTCCCCTACCAATTTTACAAGGAGCCAACATTCTATTTTATTTTATATTAAAGGTGAGAAACCAAAGACCTTTAATAAAGATGATATTGCAGAGCCATATAGAAACCCGACGGACAAGAGAATATTAGAGAGAATAAATAATGGAAGCAAGGGCAAAACTCCTTATGACGTATTTCAGTTTAATTTAGTAAAAAATGTAAGTAAAGATAAAACGGCTCATCCCTGTCAAATTCCTGTTCCCTTATTGGAGATTTTTATTAAAGCAAGTTCAAACAAAAGCGATTTAGTTCTTGACCCTTTCGGAGGCAGTTTCTCAACAGCCCACGCTTGTAAAAAGTTAGGTAGAAATTCTATAAGCATAGAATTAGATGAGAATTATTGTAAAATTGGAAAAGAAAGATTAGGTAATACAAACCCCTTAAAAGACTTTATCTAATTTTTTTGTTAAAAATAAGTCCCTTTAACTTTACAATGCAGGATGGCGCGCAGTTATTCTGACACTGCAATGAAAGGCATGTCAAATGTCTTCTACCATCTTGTGCCTGAAAACAACATACATCAGGCATCTTCGGGAAAACCGGCGAGTGCGTTGGAGAAGAAAGCAGGACAGTAGCAAAGGAGAAACAGCTATGAGCGCACTGAGCAGGCAATTATACAGAGAATTCAGTAACTTATATGACATTCTGTACTGAATTCTCTGTCTATATAATTTACAAACTTGTCATACAAACAAGTAAATTGTATATCAAAAAAACGATGCGCCCTCCGCACTTTAAAACGTCAGAAACCTTCTGTTTCTGAGCGCCTCGAAACTCGGAGAGTTTCTTAGCCTCGAGAACTGCTTTTCTCGAAGGGTGCGGTTTTGGGAGGCGCTCGTTTCATCAGGAATTCACAGAATTCCTGAGTGCCATCGAGAATGCGAATGCAGAGCATTCTCGAGGTTTGGATGCAGGAAATTCCTTGGATTCCGGAATTTTTTGACCAGAGAATTGCGCAATCCCTGCAATTCTCCGTGCTCAGGGAGCCACCGCATCATAAACCTCAAGGATATGCTTATCCTTGATGGCACTTAAGAATAGAATATTCTTGATGTGGTGCGGTTTTCTGGAGGCACCCCGACATAACTAAATGCATTATTCTTTTCTTTTAGAGACCTGATGTATAAGGAAGCGAGGAAAGCAGAAGGCGCTGAAAAACCTGCTGTTCGTTAACGAGATTCTTTAAAACTCTGGAGACCATCCGAGCAGCCACGTAACTGCGGGAACAATACGAATCTTTCGACCTTTATACCTTATTTCTTCGTTTTGTTCGTGCGTTACAATAGTTCCTGTTGGAAGATGAAACCTCTCAAGTGCATCGAATAAGCCGGCAATCTCACGCTCGCGATTTTCAGCATTCAGCTCATAGCAAACCTGTATGGCTTCAACAATCTTTACTCCTTCTTTTATGACGAAGTCGCACTCATTCTTATCTGCATGATAATACACTTCCTTATTTCTTCTTCTTAATTCGATAAAAACAATATTTTCAAGCACTCTTCCTTTGTTCGGCGAAAGTGTTATGCCTGCTATCTGATGGAGCGCAGGATCGATGAGATAAATTTTTTTAGGGGCAGCGAGTTGTTTTCTCACCGAAACCTCGAATTTCAATAGCTCGAAAAAAAGGTAGGCGTTTTGCAGATACTCAATGTACTCTTTTACTGTTATTGCATTTGATAAACCGAGCGATGTGCGTAAGGTATTGTAAGTAAAAAGCGAGGATACGTTCGTTGCAAGGATATTTATCAATTCTTTCATAATCTTCTGTTTTCGTATTGCATAGCGCGCAATAATGTCTCTGTAGACAATATTTTCATACACTGTCTTAAGGTACTCTTTATCATTGTTCTTTAAGTATTCTGGAAACCCTCCTCTCTGATAATATTCTTCTACGCGTTTAAGCACATTTACTTTTTTTTCAGTGTCGTACATTGATTCTTTTTCCGGCATTTCTTTTATAAATCTGAGAAATTCCTTCAATGAAAAGGGATACACTTCATATGATTTGTATCTGCCTGTTAGTTTCGTCCCCATTTCAGAGCTTAAAAGCGAAGCATTCGAGCCGGTCAGAACAACTTTTTTGCCTTGATCCTGCAATCGTCTCACAAATGCTTCAAATTTTGCAATATTTTGAACTTCGTCAAAGAAGTACACTTCGACCTTTCCGTAGAGTTCTATCAGGACTTCATTGAGCTGCTCAAACTCCTGCGCTTTAAAATCAAGAAATCTCTCATCCTCAAAGTTTACATAACAGTACATTCTTATTTCTTGTTTCATTAGTTGCAGTAGCAGCGTTGATTTTCCGCTTCTTCTTACTCCCGTCAGTACAATGACGCGATTATCTTTCATTTCTTTTGTAACTTCATTTTGTATTTCTCTTTCAGTTATCTCTTTATAAATTATCAGTGCTTTTTTCTGTGCTTGGATTATACTACGCATTATTTCTTTTGAAATCATGCTAATTAGTAATTAGCACTATTATTTAAACCTTTTCATTAGTAATGAGTATCTCTGAAATACCTAATCCATATGCAACCGGATGCGTCGATGAAAAAGGCGTTCCACGCCAGATGGTTATGCAGCGCAGTCTTGGCGATGTATTAGGGCCATGGCAAAATGTTTATACCAATAGTATTACAGCGGAGAATCCTTATGGCTCGATTAATTTTGTGGATACGGAGGCTAAAGGCAAACCTGCAAGTTTCTACCGCGTGGTTGGCATGGAAGAGGCGAGGAAAGCTTCAGAGACGCAGCCTGCCAGCGCTTTAGAGAATAAAACAGGGCAATAGCAAAGGAGAAGCCGCGATGAATGCGTCAAACAGACAATTATGATTGAAAGTATAGTGAACGACGTACTATTTGAGGAATTACTTACGTCGTTCCATTGACATCAAAGATTGAAAATCTTTGAGGTATAGAGAATTAGCCACGAGAGGTAACACAATTAGGTTAATTCTCTAATGGACACTGAGAAAAACTCCGTTTTTCGAGGCCATCAAAAACTGAAGTTTTTGAGGATTAGGAAAAAGGGAAACACAATCAACCTAATTGTCCATAACTAACGCCCAAACGAGGAAAATTAAGGTTGTTAGGTATATTATTCTTTTCTTTTAGAGACATGATGTATGAGGAAGCGGGAAAGTGCCCAAGGGGTGATGATATCAACATTTCCCGACTTTTTTTGAACACCTGTTTCGAGTGCGATTAGTGCAGCGCTTTTTGGCTTGTATTTTGCCATAAAGCTTTGTAGTGATTTTGGTATGCGGTTTCCTGCGATTGATGTTTTTACTTCAATTGGTGTGAGCTGTGCGTTCTGTTCAATGACAAAATCAACTTCTGCCTTTGATTTTGTGCGCCAATACCTTAACTCATGCCCTGCCTTTAGCAATTCTGAAGCGATGATGTTTTCGTAGAGCGCCACTTTATCTGGGCGCTCTGAAAGCGGCTGAAAGTTTTTGATGATACTGTTTCTGAATCCTGTATCGATAAAGAAAACCTTTGGTGCTTTGACAAGCTCTGTTCTTTTGTTACGGTAATAAGGGCGACATTCTGTAAGTATGTAGGTTTTTTGAAGAATATGTATATTTTCTATGAGTTCTTGATATGTTATTCCAACTAGTATACTTAACTCATTGTAGTTAATGATGTTACCGCTTTGAAGAGCAAGCGCTTGTATGAGTCTAGTAAGTTTATACTCATTTTTTATATTTAGGATGCCTTTAATTTCCTTAAGGATATAGGTATTGTAGATATTATTGAGGACTGTTTCTTTTTCTTCCTGTGTTGTGGAGAGTACGACTCGGGGATAGCCCCCGTGTCGCACAAATTCCTCATAGTATTTTCTGAGCATTTTATTTATTTGCTCTGAATGTATTGCGTTTTTTTTGTAAAGATTATAAAGATTTTCATCTTTATATCTGAGCACTTCTTCAAAAGAGAGTGGATAGAGATAAAAGATGAAAACACGACCGACGAGATATTTTAAGCTTTCTTGTGCAAGACCGATAACTGATGATCCAGAAATGAATATCTTTATAGAGTAATTATCAAATATGTACTTAAGGTTCTTTCCTCCTTCAACTGCATATTGGAATTCATCAATGAATAGATACTTTTTATTTTTTACGTAGAGTTCTGCAAATGCGTGAATATCATTTGTAAATAATTCAAGTGTTGCTCTGTCCTCAAAGTCCAGGAACTGTACACTATTAAGCTGTGCTGCAATATACTTAAGGAGTGTTGTTTTTCCAGACTGGCGTGGTCCAACTATCGCTATGATTTCACGATGCGCTAAGTTCTTTCGTATTGTTTGTTCAATCACCCTCGAAATATATTTTTCTTCTATGCGCTTCATTTTTAACCCTGCTAAAAGTTATATTATTTTAATATTAACAGGGTTAATAAATCTTTCTGATGTCAGAAAATCTCAGACAAACCGTGCCATTATTGAGTACGAGCTGTTTTACGCAGTTAGACCTAAGGCAGGGGGAATTTCTCTTTACAGAGAGCTGTTGATGGCGCAGCATGAGCATGGACAACTGTTCAAACAATTTCACCAGGAACAGCCGGCAGTTTTAATGATAGAGAAGCTTTGACGAACAACTGGAAAAGTGTGTTCTACCGCCTTGTGCCTGAAAACAGCATACAACCGGCATCTTCGGGAAAACCGGCGAGCGCTTTAGAGAAGAAAACTGGGCAGTAAAAATTCTGTGTGATAATCAAAATGCATCAGACCAGAAATCAAAGAGTATGTACCTGACTTTATGGATATTGAGGAGACGAATAATTTCCTGCGCATGATTTGAGGGGATTATAAATGAAAGCGGCGAGAGCTCTTTCTAAGGATTATTTTATACCTCTTATTGGTATACTTTAATCCTTAAAGTATACACTTTATGATACTTTGTATCATGGCGTTCTTTCGGTGATATAGTTGGTTCGTGGCAGAATGTATATACAAATAGCATCACGAGTGAAAATCTCTATGGCACAATAAACTTTGGGGATGCAGAGGCGAAAGGCAAACCTGCAAGTTTCTATCGTGTTGTTGGCATGGAAAAATGTCTTCTACCTTTTTGTGCCTGAAAATCATGTTGCTGCAGCTGCAGCAGAAACAAAGTAAGGGCAGTGAGCCTACGCGGTAAATAGATCATCAGAATTTGTAGGCGTTTTTTCTGTGTCTGATTGAGCGAATAACTAAAAGTTGTTTGCTTCGGTCGTAATCGACAAATAAACGATATTCTCCGACACGAATCTTATAGCCATTTCTATCAACGAGAGTTTCTAAATAATGCTCTACGTTCATTTTAACTTCTATGTCAATTTTGTGAAATATTCGTTGCGCAATTTCTTTCGGCAGTTTTCTCAAGAAGTCACGTGCTTGTGTGTCCCATTCAATTATTGCCATCAGCCAAACTCTTCTTTCATATCTGCATGTGAAACAAACCCACTTCTTGGCTTTTCTCTTGAGGTTTCAATCTCAAGTATTACATCTTCAGAGAGTTCAAAATCTTCCGCCATCCATAATTTTATCTGCTGAATCTCTCGATTCATA
Source organism: Candidatus Woesearchaeota archaeon (assembly GCA_964554415.1). Lineage (GTDB taxonomy): Archaea > Nanobdellota > Nanobdellia > Pacearchaeales > GW2011-AR1 > JAGVXD01. Next base: position 15,457 of record CAZKON010000002.1, read on the forward strand.
TTTACTAATTGCTCGTATATTTTGTTGAGCGTTATCGTTTCCATATTGGTTTATAGAAAGTGTTATATTTAAAACTTCCTTTTATGCAACGCAGTTTTGGCGATGTTGTCGTTGGACCATGGCAGAATGTTTATACCAATAGTATCACGGCAGAGAATCCTTACGGAAGCATCAGCTACATCGATGCAGAGGCAAGGGGAAAGACAGCGTTCTATCGCGTTGTTGATATGGAAGAATGTCTTCTACCTTTTTGTGCCTGAAAATCATGTTGCTGCGGCTGCAGCAGAAACAAAGGGCAGTTTAGACTATGTGAAGTTTAAATACCTGAATTTGCTTATTTCTGTACGATGTGGGATTTTTACGACTCTGCACGGAAGACGTTCGGAAAGAAATGGCGAGCTGGGGCTCTCGCGCTTGCTTCTCTGGCAAACTTTGTTAATATGCCTGCAGCTGAAAACAATAAAACGTTGCAATCTATTGGAGTGTATTTACATCAGCGTATTCTTGACAATCGTGGCAGAGAGACTAGGGATTTGTATGCAAAACAAACATATACAAATGAAGTGCGGGTTGCTATTCTTAATCAATTATCAGGCGAGGAGAGTATTGCAGGACTGAGGTTTACTTTGCGCGCATCGCCAAATGTGCATACTTCTTCAACCGTACAGGAGCGACCTTTTTATGGAACAAATGACATTTTTTTGGGAAGAAGTTTGTCTGAAAATATTATAAGACATTTTGGCGGGGAGAGTATCCGTACCCTGGACACTTCTAATAAAATGGATGACATTGTTTTAGGAACAAATGTTGTCGCCCGTTATGGTTTTACAGTTGATGCTCCTGTTCAATATACACTTACTGATTTTATTGTTGAAGGGGCATGGGTACAGCATCCAAATGGAACTGAAAGCAAAGCATTGGAAAGAAATCTAAAGACAGTCAGTCTTGCTGAGACATACTCTACTCCTGTGATTGTTGTTGAAAGTGTAAATGAAAATGATTATACTTATCCTAATGGGAAAGGAGTTGAATTCTATTTCAGTGTGCGAAATCAAAGTGTATTCCTAGAAATGAGCGAGAATTTGAAGAATTGGATTGTGCTCTATTCTAATCTGCAGATATGCCCTTCTTTTACCCTTAAAGTGCTCGATTTAAAGACAGAGCCCTTTCAGTTCTTCAGAATACGACCCGGAAATGCTGTCGCAAAACCGTGAGTTTCTTCGGCATACCACTACGCTTAAAAACATCTCATCTCTTTAGAGAAGATGGCGGAGCATCATTTTCAGGCAGGGGATGAGGTGCGCCTGAGGCTTGCGCAGGAAGAGCTTGACGGGACTGTTTTGGAAAGCTACGATTCGAGTATTTTATTATTGAAGCTAAAGTCAGGATATAACATTGGAATTTCCAAAGAAAACATTCTTGCCTCGCGCGTGCTGAAAAAAGCTGTGAAGGCAGAAAATAACATGAAAACAGTGAGCATCAGCGAGAGTAAGCCCTTGAAAGAGCTGTCTGCCATTGGTTTGGTGATGACAGGCGGTACGATTGCTGCTAAGATTGATACGCGGCGCGGCGGTGTTTCCTGGCTGACAGATGTTGATGAATTTGCACGTTTTTATCCAGAAGTTTTTCAGATTGCAAAAGTGAAGAAAATTGATGTGCCTTTTATGATGGCGTCAGAAGCAATGACTAGCGAGCATTGGATTAAAATTGCTGAGGTAGTTAAGAAGATGCTTGATGATGCAGAAACACTGGGCGTGATTGTAACGCATGGCACTGATACATTGCATTACACTGCTGCTGCACTCTCGTTTTTTCTCCAGAAGCTGACGAAACCGGTTGTTCTGACGTATTCTCAGAGAAGCATAGACAGGGCGAGCAGTGACGCACACTTGAATCTGGCGTGCGCTGCACGCATGGCGCTTTCAGATTGCGCCGAAGTAATGCTTGTGGGACATGCAACGTTGAATGACGAGTATTGTCATGCATTGCGCGGAACTAAAGTAAGAAAGATGCACAGCTCTCGGAGGGATGCTTTTCAGCCGATTAATTGCGAGCCGATTGCGCGCGTTTGGCCTGATAAGACTGAATTTCTTGAACAATACCTAAAGAGAAGCGAAGGGAAAACAGAGCTGGATACTTCTTTTTCCGATAAGGTTGCTCTCGTGAAGTTTTATCCTGGGCAGGATTCGACTATTCTTGATTTTTATGCTTTGAAATATAAAGGCATTGTTGTTGAAGCAACTGGTCTTGGACATTTGCCTTCGCATGAAGCAGGGCATAGTTGGATTCCCGCGCTGAAGAAGCATATTCGTAATGGGTTTATTGTGTGTGCTGCATGCCAGACGATTCATGGGCGATTGGATCCATGGGTTTATAGCAACGGGCGTGAGCTTGTGGACGCAGGCGTAATTTTCCTAGAAGATATGCTTGCAGAAACAGCGCTGGTGAAATTAGGATGGGTGCTGGGACATTATGGGTGGAAAGCAAAAGTTAAGGAAAAGATGCTTGAGAATGTTGCAGGGGAGTTGAATCAGAGATTGAGTGTTTAGCTATTCCCTGCGACTTCCTTCAGCAGTTTCTCCAGTTTTTTTATAACAATATCCCATGCAAACTGCTCGACAGAAGCGCGCGCTGCCTGCTGCATTGCGCGCGCTTCTGAAGCTGGCAGAGAAAACGCTTTGTCTAGCGCAGTGGCAAGCGCCTGCGCGTTGCCTATAGGGAAAAGAAAACCGTTTTTGTTATTTTTGATGAGCTCGCGAGCGCCGAGGTTGTCAGATGCAATAACTAGTTTCTTTCGAGACATGGCTTCAATCAGGGATTGAGGCATGCCTTCTCGTTTTGAAGGAAGAACAAAAACATGCGCACTGTCAAGTTTGTGAATTTTTTGTTTGTGGCCGTAGAGCGCAGGCGTGAAAGAGACCCTGCTTTGCAGATGCAGTGAGACAACGAGTGATTTGAGCTTTGTTAAGTACACTAACTCTGCAGGGCCTGCGAGTTCTAAAGTTGCAGAGAGATTTTTCATGAGCGAGAGAGCGTGAATTGCTATCTCAAGATTTTTTACAGGAGAAAGACGTCCGAAGAAGAGAATCTTTTTTGAGTTTTCTTGTGAATGCTTTTGTGTGAAGAATAGAGCGGGGATTCCGTTGGGGATGTAAGTGATTTTCTCTTTTGGGACGCCTAATGCGTGGAGATGCGACAGTTCCCAGTGTGTGATTGCTATGACTTTTGCGAAGTGATGAAGAGTACGAGGTGCTATGAAGAAATCGTAGAGAACCACGGTAATTTTTGAAGGCAGGGAGCGCTGCTCGTTACCTGTTGAGAAAGGAGCGTGCGTGACTAGAACGCACGGGATTCCTAGTTTTTTTGCGATTTTTATGGCGCGCGTAGTATGTGTATGCCTATATGCATGTGTGATGATAACATCAGGCTTTAAGGCGAGAGCTTCTTTTTCGAAGTGCCACGATGTGAAGCTTTCGCCGCCGAGTTTTCTCGCAGGGAAGCGGCGGATCGTTACCTTATTGCGCTGCTCATGCGCTGGAGCTATTTCATTTGGTTTGCCTTTGACATGATTTGTTGAGAAAATACTCACTTCATGAGATTGTTTAGCTAAAAGGCTCGCTTCTTCCAAGACACGGGAGCTGACGCCGCAGACACCTGCAGTATAAGTAGTAAGCTCAAGAATCTTGAGTCTTTTTACTGTTTTTGGCATTTTATTTAGAGGAAAGAAGGGTTTAAGGGGTTTGCGACTGACAAGTTGTTTTTTTATTGTAACTTATTAGGGGTTACATATGGAAAGATTTATAAAGTTAGAAGAATGAGATGTTTTATGAAATATATGGATACTACTTTGCTTAAAGAGATAAATAAAAAGAGAGAAATTGTAGTTGGAAATCCGAATTTTTATTTGAGGAGATCTCATAGAATTTCTTCTGCTCTTACCGCTTCTTCAAAAATGTACTCTTGGTGGATAGAACACCCTCAATTAAGATTTCAATTACTTAATGTTCCGTCTGCACAACAAAGGGGCAAGATTATTGCTTTTATGAGGGCAGGTGTGGAACGTCTTGAGGAGGCTTGGAATTATCTTAATACAGAACAGCATATGTTTACTGTTGATTCTTTGGTAAATACTGCCCGCATTGTAGATGCGAATAATCAAACATTAAGAAGATGTCGAGTTTCTTTGAATTTTGAAAATTATACTCCTCCAAATCCTCTTCGAGTTTCGGATAGATTGAGTGAACTTTTCTTAGAAGTTAAAGATTCAAATCTTCATCCTGTTGAGAAGGCAGGAGTTGTACATGCCGGAATTGCCGGGATACAACCATTTATTGATGGAAATAAGAGAACTGCTCGTCTCTATCAAGATAAAATTCTTTGTGATGCTGGTTTGGTTCCAGCAATTATTTACACTGGAGAAAGAGCACTTTATTTAGATTTATTGGAAGATGTGTTGGTAGGAAGAAGAGATGGGAATATTAAAATACAAAAGCCTTTTTTTGATTATATTGGTGGTAAAGTTAATGTTACTTTAGATAAAATTATTAATGATTTATGTGGAAATAGATCTCACTGATTTTTATCCCATAATTTTAAGTACCTTTTCTTTCTTATTATTTCATGGATTACACAAAGCTCGGCTTGAAGGCAGGGATTGAGATACATCAGCAGCTTGATACAGGGAAATTGTTTTGTTATTGTCCTGGCTATTTGCGGAGCGAGGAGCCGCATTTTACGGTCATGCGGCGGTTGCATGCAGTTGCCGGAGAGAGCGGGGAGGTTGATGCGGCTGTAAAACATGAAGCGGCACTTGGAAGGGAGTTTAAGTATCAGGGATATAAAGATACAACTTGCCTGATTGAACTTGACGAGGAGCCGCCGCATTTTGTGAATGAAGCTGCTCTTGACGAAGCGCTGAAGATTGCATTGTTGCTTAATTGTGAAATCTATCCTGTGACGCAAGTCATGCGTAAAACAGTGATTGATGGATCAAATACTTCAGGCTTTCAAAGAACTGTACTGCTTGGTCATGATGGATTTTTGGAGACCTCTTTTGGGGAAGTGAAAATTGATACTCTTTGTCTGGAAGAAGATTCTGCGCGGATTGTGAATAAGGATGAGAAAAGCGCGGCGTATCGCCTAGACAGATTGGGCATTCCTTTAGTTGAGATTGCGACTGCTGCTGTTTTGGACACAGCTGAAAAAATTAAGGAGACAGCGCTGAAATTGGGAGAGATTTTACGAGCGTGCAAGGTTAAGCGAGGAATTGGCACAATCAGGCAAGATGTGAATATCTCAATCAAGGGACATAATAGGGTAGAGATTAAAGGATTTCAGGATCCTGCGATGATGATTGAGACAGTGAAGAAGGAGATGCAAAGACAAGAGAAGGAGTTAAAGGAAGGCAGAAGAACAGGAGGAGTACGAAACGCATTGCAGTCAGGCGAGACAGAATTTCTCCGACCGATGCCCGGGCAGGCACGCATGTATCCAGAGACGGATTTGCCACTGTTAAAGATTAGCCGGGAGCAATTGAATGCATTACGGAATCAACTTCCAAAACTACGGCATGAAATCAAAGACGAATTGAAGAAGAAAGGATTAAGTGATGAGCTGATGGGACTCGTGTTGGACGGGCATGTAGATGAATTTGAAGTTCTGCTGCGAGTGTATGGAAAAAATGCGAATGTAGTTGCGAAAATGGTGGTGCTCTGGAGACAGGAGTTTGCTTCCAAGACGAAGAAGTCCTTTGAAGAAGTCAAAAAAGTGCTGAGCGAACGCGTGCTTGAACAGGTGTTGGAAGCACTTGTTGCCGGAAAGATTGATGAAGGAGATGTCAAGGATGTATTGTTCAAGATTGTCTCTGGCATTGGTATTGAAGATGCATTGAAAGTTGAAAAAGTTGGGCATGACAAACTTGAAGAAGAAATTGCTGCGATTGTGCGAGAAAAGCCAGGATTGCGGGCAGGGGCATATATGGGGATTCTGATTCAGAAGGTGTCTCATGTGGATAAACGGAAAGCGATGGAGATACTTAGAAGGATTGTGAAGTGAGGTTACGTTTCTGGAATAAGCCCTTGTGCTTTTAATTCTCTGCTTTATTTTACGTATTCATCGAGCTTAATACCTGCTTGTTCTGCAAGGAGGTGCATTTTTGCCGCATATCGCTGATCAGGGTCGTTGAGCAAGGTTCTTGCTTTTGCAGGGTTGTGAAGTAGGGTTTTCCATGCTTCTGCAATATCTTCGCCACTTTTTGTTGCACCGTATGCGCTGAAAACGCCTTCACGAGGCTCGTCAAGGCAAGGGATACGTTCGTTATACTCTCGTACGGCGCTTTCGAGTTCTTTAGATTCTTTGTTAAACGTTTCTGCGCGCGTGTTGAAATCAGCGACTCTTGTAAGATATTCTGCGCCAAATCCCTGGTCTTTCTCGAGTTTCTCACGGAATTTGGCAAGTTCAGTTTGTTCTTTCTCGAGGAGCGGCTTTACGCCATCGATGTACGCTTGTAACGAGTGCCATCTCTCTATTCCCGCCCCACTTTTCCATCTCCTTTTGTCTTCTATAGTGTTGTGACTTCCGTATGTAAACTGCGCTATGGCATCCCAACGCTCAAGAAACTTCTGCTTCTTTTCATGGGCAAGACTCTCAACCCAGACATGGCCGCATTCGTGGAAGAAATTTCCATTCGTCAATCCCGAATGGGAATAGATAGCAAGTGCTCCACCTGAGCCTCCCCTGCCCGCGGTATCTCCCTTAGCAGTTTCATCCTTATTGTTAATCCTGACTTCCTTAAGTGTATTCCTGAGAGATACGGGAAGCTTGGCGAGTTGCTTTTCAAGACGAGAGAGTGTGACTGGATTCGTCTGGTTGAGATAGAGTGAAAAGCCATACTTTGCTGATTCTGGTGCTTTAAAGTAACCTCTCTTGACATACTCTTCATGTTTTGCTTCAGGAGAGCCATACACCCAAAAGTCATGCTCATCGCCTGCTTTTGTCGCTGCTCCCAAGTACAGCAAAGATGCTAATGCTCCTGTTTGCATAATCTTTTTTATCAAACTCATGATTTTATATACTCTCTAAAGTATTTAAACCTTTCTCTTTGTTACCTTTATTAAGTGATAAACAATTGTCTCTAGAATTACTCAAACATGACCGTCTTAATGACCATATTAGATAAAAACATGACCGTTATGATGAGCGTAAAGTTTAAAAACATGGTCTTTCTAATGAGCATATGGAATTAAGCGAATTAAATCCGTGGTGGAAGAGTGGTAGAGTCGAAAAAGAATACGAAGAGGCACTTGAGCGTGAGCTTTTTCGTGACATGACTAAGGTAATGAATGATAGGCAGATTGTCAGCCTTATCGGCTTGCGAAGAGTGGGAAAGACAACACTACTGCATCAGGTCATTCGCTCACTGTTACATCGCGGCGTTGCTCCTGAGCAAATTGTGTATTATACTTTTGATGTCGGGAATATTACACTTGAAACTATCCTGAAGCAGCATGCTGAATTTTTTCCTTCACTCAAGGAGAAAAAACTATTCGTTTTTTTTGATGAGATTCAGAAGCTTGATGGATGGCATAATCAACTCAAAGTTTTGTATGATACTCATAGGTTGCTCAAATTTTTTGTCACTGGCTCTGCGAGTTTGTTTATCGAGAAGATGACGAAAGAGAGCCTTGCAGGCAGAATGTTCAGCTTTACGCTCTTCCCATTATCTTTTAGTGAGTATCTGCGCGCACAGGGGTTTCAGCATACGAATGTTCAGCTTTACGCAAAAGAGCTACAAGAGCAGTTGGCGCATTATCTTAAAACAGGCGGTTTTCCTGAATTGCTCCATGAAAAAGCAGATGAGAAAATAAAATTGTATCTTAAGGATGCTGTCCTCGATAGGCTTATTTATATTGATATTCCGCGCATTTTTAAGATTGAAGAGCCTGAATTATTATTGAGGATTTTTACTATTGTCGCTGCCAATCCAGGTATGCTGGTTGATTTTAACAGGCTTGGCAGCGATTTGGGAAGAAACAGAAAAACCATCTCTGTATACCTCTTTTACCTTGAAAAGGCGTTGTTGGTGAAGCGCTTCTATAGCTTTAGCTCGAATGTTCTCACGAGTGAAAAGAAGAGCAAGAAATTTTACCCTGCTTCGAGTGCATTTAGCTTCTTTTTTAATGTTGATATGACTCGGCTTGCAGAAACAGTTGTTGCTGCGCATCTACAGAGCAAATTCTTTTACCGTTTAGGAAATAAGGAAGTTGATTTTATTGTCTCTGAAGGAAATAAAGTGGAAGCAATTGAAGTAAAGTATGTTTCTACGCTTAAGAAAGAGCATAGCGATGGGCTTTGTTATTTTTCCGGCGCGTTTTCTGAGAAATTTGATGTGCGTTGTACTCTCATCACAAAAGACGCTCAAGAGAGTATAAAGAACGAAGATGTGGCCATTCGTGTTGTTCCGCTTTATGAATGGCTGCTGAAAGAAGCATAAGAGCGGTTTAATAAATTTCGAGGCGCTCAGAAACTTTCAGTTTCTGACGTTTTAAGGTGCGGAGGGCGCATCGTTTTTTTGATTTTACTAGAGAATCTTGTCGTATCTTTGGTGAAGATTTCGTTCGTTTACAAAAAGAAGGAAACACGACAGATGATTTTGACCTTATGATTGCCTCAATTGCGAAAGCATATGGAACGATTGTCGTGACACGAAATAAGAAGCATTTTGACAAGACCGGAGCGAAAGTTGAAGAGCGGTAAGTTTGAGAGTCAAAGTTTAAGAACTACCTTGCAACTTGTGTATCTATGAAATGGATGGAGTTTAGTATTGTCATTGTTGCATTGGCTTTAGCATTTGCTGTAGGTTTTTATTTTGATGAACTAAAAAGTTTGTCGCGAGGAAGTTTGACTGGTGCGGCTGTTCAGGATATTGATGAGAATGTAAATAATTTACCTCGGATGTATTCCTGGACCACTGCTTTGTGCGGCATAGACAGGAGATGCATTGATGTTGCTGTGGAATGCAACGGAAGCCAGATTTTGAATGTTACACCTGTATCAAACATAGTATGGCATACTGAAGACTGGGACGATCCTCGCGGCGGGAATCCTGAGAGATTGTGCACTTAGCGTTTCTTCTTTTTCTTTCTTGCAGCAAGATACTTTCTTATCTTTTGCACCTTTGAGCTCTTACCTTTTTTACTTGGCTGTCTTCCACGCACTTTTTTATTTTTACCTAACTTCTTTTTTTTCATGAAAGGGACTCGGTGCGTGAGTGTCCTTCAGCTTCGCAGTTCAATCTTAATCTTCCGCTTTACTGTAAAGGTGATCTCACGCGTACACATAGGCAAGCATACTTCGGTGCAGATTTCGTAAGGGGAGTTATAGTCCCGCCCCCTTATTAATGGCTGGACACCGGACAGAGGCTGCTATGGTCACATCCTTTCCAGGATAACCGACTTGGTATTAAGGATTGAGATGTTTATAAACCTTTTGGGGACTTGGGCTTTTGTGTTATTTAGAAATAACTTCCTCTCGTTCTTCCCTTGCTGCGGAGTTCCTCTCTGCGGAGTCGCTGCGCTAACTTGTATCGAATTGTTTAAATAGCGATACGTTCTTTATCTCTTGAGGTGATGCTGGCTTTTGGTGCTGGTACGCGGATGAAGCGTTGGAAACATTATATTGGGGGGCAGTGGATGTCTGTTTCACAGACAACGCTATCTGTTTTGAATCCTGTTAGTGAAAAACGCATTGCTCTTATTTCTGAAGCACAAAAAGCTGATGTTGATCATGCTGTGCATGCGAGTCGGGCTGCATTTGCTACCTGGAAAGAGACGACTCCTTCTGCGCGAGCTGCACGTTTCTTTAAATTAGCTGATTTGATAGATACGCATAAATTAAGATTAGCAAAACTCGAATCGGAGAATCAGGGAAAGACAGTTGCTTTAGCTAATTCAGATATTGAATTTGCTATTGACAACCTTCGTTTTTTTGCAGGTGCTTGCAGAACTTTGGGAGCAACTGCAGCAGGCAGCTATGTAGCTGGGAGCACTTCTTTCTTGAAACGTGAGCCAATAGGTGTTGTCGCGGCAATTACTCCCTGGAATTATCCTTTAATGATAGCTTGCTGGAAACTAGCTGCTGTTGCTGTAGGAAATACTATTATCTTAAAACCAAGTTCGCTTACACCTATTACTACACTAGAACTTGCACTTCTTAGTGAGCAGGCAGGATTTCCTCCTGGCGTAATTAATGTTATTACCGGAAGTGGCGCTAAGACCGGAGTATTACTTGCTGAACATCCTGGGATTGATATGATCGCTTTAACAGGAAATACTGAAACTGGCAAGGATATCATGAGACATGCGGCAGCGAATTTGAAAAAGGTGCATTTTGAGCTGGGAGGAAAGGCTCCGTTTATAGTTTTTGCAGATGCTTCATTAGAGCAGGCAGCATCTACTGCTGTTAATGCGGCAATCATTAATTCTGGACAGGATTGTACGGCGGCGGCACGTATATATGTGCATCAGCTTGTGTACGATCAGTTCTTACAGCTTGTGAGAAAAGAAGCAGAAAAACGCATAGTTGGAGACCCAAACAAAGCCGGAACATCTATCGGTCCATTAATTTCTGCAAACTCTAAAGCAAAAGTCAATGAATTTATGAAACAGCTTGGTGACGCAAAAATTATCTATCAATCTCCAGTACCAAAAAAAGGCTTTTTCTTTCCGATTACTATTATTAAAGGTTTTTCTCAAGGAAGTCCGCTTTGCCAGCGTGAAGTTTTCGGTCCAGTAATCTTACTTGCGCCTTTTAAAGATGAAGAAGATGTAATCCAAAAAGCCAATAATAGTAATTATGGTCTTGCTTCAAGTGTCTGGACAGGTGATGTGGGGCGTGCAATACGCGTTGCAAATGCGCTAAGAGCAGGAGAGGTATGGATTAATGAGCATCTGCCTCTTGCTTCAGAGATGCCTCATGGGGGCTTGAAGCAGACAGGGAATGGGAAAGATTTAAGCGTGCATGCACTTGAAGAATATACTTATCTGAAGCATGTGTATATAGGATTAAAGTGAAACATCAAGAATGCGAACGCAGAGCATTCTTGAGCTTAGTGGATGGTAGTTCACATGAATACCTCTCTTGAAGTGCTATAATGTTTATATAGTCTACAACTTTCTTCTGCAAATAAGGTTTTGTAATCTAAGGAAATTGTGCTCTATGGCAAAAAGCAATGATGAAGCGCCGAAAGAAGGGAATGATGATAATAAATCAAATCCTGAATTGGGGTTGATAGATATACCTGGCATTGGTCCGGGAATTGCTGCAAAGTTAGAGGCAGCAGGAGTGTATGATCTTATGGGACTTGCAGTCATGTCACCTTCAGCTCTTTCTGAGCTTGCAGGTATTGGTGAAGCAGTTGCCCGCAAGGCGATTCAGGCAGCACGCAGCATGATGAAACTTGGATTTAGTGATGGTGTGGAATTTGCCAAAAAACGAGAGGATGTTTTTCACATTACTACTGGCTCGCAGAATTTAAATGGACTTCTTGGAGGGAAGGGGATTGAGACTAAGGCACTGACAGAAGCTTATGGTGCATTTGGCAGCGGGAAAACACAACTTGGTCTTACTTTGGCAGTCAATGTGCAACTGCCTAAAGAAAAAGGAGGAGCAAACGGAAAGGCAGTATTTATTGATACAGAAGGTACATTTAGGCCTGAGAGAATCAGGCAGATTGCCGAGGGTATGGGGGCGAACAGCGAGAAAGTTTTAAAGAACATTCTTGTGGCGCGGGCGTTTAATTCAGACCACCAGATTTTGCTTATTGATAAGATTGCAGAACTTATTAAGGAAGGAGAGCCTATCCGTTTAATTATTATTGATTCCCTGACTGCCCATTTTCGCGCAGAATTTGCCGGACGAGGACAGTTAGCTGATAGGCAGCAGAAATTAAACAGATATTTGCATACTTTAATGAAGTTGGCTGAACAACATAATCTGGCGGTTTATCTTACCAACCAAGTCATGGCAAATCCCGGCATGTTGTTTGGAGATCCGACTACTCCTGTTGGCGGGCACATAGTAGGGCATATGTGTTTGAAAGGTGGTTCTCTTATCCAGTTGGCTGATGGGAACATCATCCCCATAGAAGCGATGAAGCAAGAAAAAATCCTCTCTAGTGACCTTTCAACATTATCATTTAAAGACACTTCTTCTGAACAGCTCTTTATCAATCCTGATGTAAAGATTTTTCATACCATTATTACCAATGGGCAAATAACTTGCTCTCCTTTACATAAGTTTTTTACTGTAAATAACTTTGGAATTATAGAAAAGGAAGCAAAGGAGCTGAGGGAAGGGGATTTTGTTGCTCAAGCTTGTAAGATTGATATTAATGGAGAAGATGTTAGAGTGCCAGAGTTTAAGATAAAAAGAATAGGTGTGATAAGAAATGAAAGTGCTTTGATGATAAAAGAAAAATTATTGGAACGTAGCATAACGAGAAAAGAGGTATGTAAAAATATAGGGATAGCTCCTAGACAATTGAGAAGAGTATTGAATCAAGAATGGCCTACATCCTTAGGGGTTTTAGAAAATTTACAGAATTACAATGGAAGCCAGCTTCTTGAAGTTTTGCCAGTTACGACTTACAAACACAGGGATTTGAAGATGCCAGAGTTCGTTACGCCTGCACTTGCACAAATCTTTGGATATTTTATTGGAGATGGAAATCTAGAAAGTAGAGGATTGAGATTTAGAGATGCGAGATATGAGGTTCTGGAGTGCTATAATCATCTTTTTACGGAAACATTCAATCTTTCGGGAAGAATTACAAAAGTCAGTGGTAAAAATTGCTACAGTCTGAGTGTTAACTCAAGAGAGATAAGCGATTTATTTTCTTTGATGCTTCCTCAGATTTATAGCTACATAGGAAAGTCAAAGAAAGGAACTGTGGCTGCATTTGTCAGAGGTTTTGTAGATGCTGAAGGGCATATTAACAAGAAGAGAGCATATATCTCTGTCGTGCAAAAAAATCCTCAAGTACTGAAGTATTTACAGCTTTTTTTACTGAGAGTCGGCATAAGAAGTACACTTAAATTTGGAATTGGGAAACAAGAAGTTAATATTCTTAGAATCATTGATAAAGATATTAAGGGGTATTTGCAAATAGGATTTAGTGCATCAGACAAGCAAAGAACATTTTTAGAGAAAGTGAGAGAACTTGAAAATAAGTATACTTATGAGATAATGCCTATACGAAGAACGGAATTAGTGGAACTGATGAGCTCATGTGGGCTGAAGCCTTTTTCTATACTAAGGTCAAGAGCTGAAAGTTATCGATGGGTAAGCAGGAAAGAACTTGAAAGAGTATTTTATGTTCTTATGGATTCTAAGATAAAAGACAGGCAAATAAAGCAGAAGGTAGAGTTTATTTTGAAAATTCTTCAGAAAGAAATAAAGTTTGAGAAAATAAGAGAAATTAAGAAAGAAGAAAATAAGGGAGAGATCTTGTATGACTTTTCAGTTCCGTATTTGCGAAATTATGTTGCTAATGGATTTATTGTGCATAATTCGACTTATCGTGTTTATTTACGCAGAGGCAAGCAGGGAAGCAGAGTTGCAAAATTAATTGATTCGCCAAATCTGCCAGATAATGAGACAGTATTCTTTGTTACATTACATGGTGTTAAAGACGAAGATAAGGATTAATCGGCTAATGCCCTTACGAGGCTCAGAAAATCAAGGATTTTCTGGGACTTAAACTTTTACAAGTTTAAGTATTTGAACCTCTTCTCGGTTCAAATCATGCCCTTACGAGGCTCAGAAAATCGAGGATTTTCTGGGACTTAAACTTTTACAAGTTTAAGTATTTGAACCTCTTCTCGG
>CAZKON010000002.1:29437-52813 GCA_964554415.1 Candidatus Woesearchaeota archaeon
TTCAAATCATGCCCTTACGAGGATTTGAACCTCGGTCTCAACCTTATCGCGAGCCAATCTTCAAGGCAGGAATTCATCTTTTTAATGAACTCTTTCACCGCAAGGTCGCATTCTATCCGGGCTGAACTATAAGGGCATAGAAAATGGAGCCGAAAAAGGGTTTTAAACCTTTTGTGGCACAGAGTTAGAGGTGCTTTTGACTACTTTGGTTTTTTCTTTAAGAAATGTGCGCGGGCTCCCAAACTTGAGTTTTTGGGAAAATTTTGGACTTTGATTTGTGAGCTATATTTTAGGCATTTTATGCTAAAAAAACATGTGCTGTAATGCTTTTTTTATTGCCGAAATGATTATAAAGTAGACTATACACTACTTATTAAGTTTGTACTGAAAAAAATGGTGTATTCGAGGTATATATGGCGTAATAAGAAAAGATATGGTCCTTATTATTATGAAACGCGCCGCGTCGGAGCCAGAACTATTACCAAATATGTGTCTGCACCTCTTCGCCCTACTTCTCTTTGGTTGGTCGGCTTACTCGCTCTTGTATTTACAGCACTTTCTTTTGTGGTGTTATATTTCATTATCTCTCCTACCGGACATGCTACACTTAACATTGCATCAACTATAGCGATTGGGCAGCCGATAAATGGAACACTCATACTTACTTTAGAACCTAAAGAGTTTTTGCCTGCAGACACTCAGATTGTTTTATCACTTGGAGATCAGGAAAAGACGCTTTCATTGTCTGAATTGGTTTCTAGTGAACAGGCGGTTGGAGCGTATTATGTTTCTGGAACTATTTTGTCTGGAGCGGGGCAGGGATACGGGGCAGGGACAGAGACAATTTATCCTGAAGTTAGTTTTGAGCTGGTTATTTCTAAAGGAGGGTCTGGAGGGGTAGGGAGGAGCAAAGAGACAGAGAAGAAAGAAGAACCAAAGAAAGAGGAATTGATTGAGGAGAAGCAGAAAGAGAGTGAAGCGCAAGGGGAAGAAGTGAAGAAGGAAAAATCCGAGAAAGAAAGTGAGAAGACGAGTGAGGTGAAAGAAGAAGGGCAGGAAAAGGAAGAGCAGAGCAAAGAAGCAGAGAAGAAAGAGGAAACCAAAGGGAGCGAAAACAAGGCAGAGAAATTGACTGAGACAACTGCTCCTGCGGAGACAAGTGAGCAGACAATCACCGGCGCTGTTGTGGCTGAAAATACGGAGAGCGTTTCTGGCAGTGTGCGCAAAGACAAAGAGTTTACTTATGAGCTGAAAGCAGGGGAGAGAGCTTCATTGAAATCAGGAAGCGTGAAAATTGAGGGGCAGAGTGCCGATGACAGCTTTGTGCAGGTTGCATCTGCAGAAGGAAAGGTAATTGTGACGACTGAGCATGAAACGCGGGTGAACGCGAGCGAGAGCGTGCAATTAGAGATTGCACTTTCATCTTTTAATCTAACTGCTGAAAAAGGTATTTTACAGGTAAGAGTTATTGCACAAGGCAATGAGCTTATCAGGGCAAATAAGGAGATTACTTTTGAGGAGCAGGAAACAGAGGGGAATGAAAGCGAGGAGCAAGAAGAGATTGTTTCGAATGCGACTGCGAAGAATGCTACAGTTGAGAGTGCGGGCAATGCGACGCTCGTGAATGCAACTTTGAATGAGACGAACATCACTTTGATTGGGAATGAGACGCTGAATTTAACTTTTGTTAATGCAACAGTAAAGACAAGCAGGGCGAAAATACGCGTAGGAGAGAAAGTGCGATGGGTAAAGAATGTTTCTTTGGAGAGGGCGGAGAATGTTACATTGGAACTACCGAAGGAGGCAGAGAACGTGAGTGTGAAGAAAGTTGATGAAGAAACGCAGGAGACGAGCGAGGCAGTGGCGGAGATAAGAGGGATTACTGGACAAGTGACTGCAGAGATTAGATTATCTGAAAAAAGTGGATTCACGCGGTTTGTATTGGGATTGTTCGGGCGTTTGACAGGAAAGGCAATTAGTAGTGATGGAAACGCGAGTGCGGGGATAAACGAAAGTGCGACGACTGGCGGAAACGCGAGCGTGGAGGTTACGCTTGCTGACAATGCGACTGAATATGTGATTGAGTATTACACAGAGGCGCCGACTGCGACGGAGAGCGAGACAGCGAATGGGAAACAGGTCGTGATTTCAGGACCAGATTCATTAAATTATACGGATGTGGAATCGTTTACCGAGATTCCTGAGATTTTGAGCGTGGGACAAGAGGCAGAGATTCGGATTTACTGGCAGGAGAATGCGAGCTTCGTCGCATTTGCGGCGAGCGACACGCAGGGCAATGGGTATTTGGATTATATTGAATGGATAACGCCGCACTTGAGCAATCAGACGTTTAATATTATCTTGATTACAAAAGCAGAGCATTTGAATGAGACACGAGGATTTATTGAAGATGTGTATGACTTTGTGAAAACGAGAGACGAAAATTTTACGACTATTCCTGCGGGACAATATATACGTGTGACATTTGAAAGGAATCTGACGAATGATAAGGATATCACGATTTATGCTCGCTCTGTACAAGAAAGCAGTGTGCAAGTATATGAGCGCGATGCAAACACAAGCATTGCTAACTTTGGGACAATCAGTGATAATCAGAAATATCGCATCTTGTTGACAAATCTACAGGGTAGTCAAAATGTCTTTGATTTGAAGACAAGCGGCGGAGCAGTTGACTTTGATTATATCGTGGATCCTGCGGTGAGTTATAATATTACGTTTGTTTTACCTACACCTGCTGATGGCGCGACAATTAATGATGACAACGTTACTTTGAATGTAAGCGTAACAAATGCTTCTGATTTAAGCAGCTTTATCTGGAACTGGAACGGGACGAATACCACGATGTATAATGATTCTCTTGTTTTGATGATGAATTTTGACAATGTTAGCGCGATTGGCGATAATGAGACACATGTAAAAGATGCGAGCAGGTACGGGAATAATGGGACATTGTATAATGGTGCTATATATAATATAAGTGGAAGATATGGTAGTACATCCTCTTTTGATGGAGTTGATGATCGCCTCGATATTCCCCATAGCTCCAGTTTAGTAACTTCTTCTGCACTAACTGTTGAGTTTTGGTTTAGAGCAAGAGCAGGTGCTGGTGCAGTGATGGGCGTTCGCTCTCCAGCAGCAAGTCAAGGATGGCAGATTGGTTATAATGATAGTGGCGGTAACTCTATTTATTATATTGGAACAGGCGCGTGGACAAGTATTACTCTTACGGCACCATCAGCAGGCGTCTGGCACCATCTAGCACAGACGTGGAATGGTTCACAGTTCTCGCTGTACATTGATGGGGCGAACCAGAGTCAGGTTGCTAAAACAGGCACGATTAGTACGGACTCTGCAATTACATATATTGGAAATAGCAATGCTGCCAGTTTTTTCAACGGAAGTATTGATGAATTTAGGTTGTGGAATCGTTCCTTGAGCGCGACGGAAGTGAATGAAAGCTATAAGGCAAATCTCTACAAATATGCAAACGATTCATGGGGTTTTGTTAGCAATCAGAGTTATTTGACAGATCAAATTTACACCTATCAGGCGTATGTGACTGATACTGCGAACAATCAGAATACAACCGGGCAGAGAAGTGTGACAGTAGAGGCAGAAAGACCTGGCGTAACAATCAATCTGCCGACTAACAGTACTTATAATTACACGCAGCTGCCTCTCCGTTTCAACGTTACACTTAGTGAAAATGGCAGTTTAGTGCAATACAGCCTAGATAGTGGAGTGACTAATGTTACGATGAGCAGCACTGACAACAGAAACTACAATGTGTCGAGTACCCTGACTGCTGAGAGGAGCTATGTGTTTCGAGTGTATGCTAATGATACTTATGGAAATAGAAACGACAGCACGAATGTAACGTTTTACTTGGAAGATATCCCACAGAGCAGCTTTGTAAACCCGACGCCTGCTGATGGCGCGACAATTAATGATGACAACGTTACTTTGAATGTAAGCGTAACAAATGCTTCTGATTTAAGCAGCTTTATCTGGAACTGGAACGGGACGAATACCACGATGTATAATGATTCTCTTGTTTTGATGATGAATTTTGACAATGTTAGCGCGATTGGCGATAATGAGACACATGTAAAAGATGCGAGCAGGTACGGGAATAATGGGACATTGTATAATGGTGCTATATATAATATAAGTGGAAGATATGGTAGTACATCCTCTTTTGATGGAGTTGATGATCGCCTCGATATTCCCCATAGCTCCAGTTTAGTAACTTCTTCTGCACTAACTGTTGAGTTTTGGTTTAGAGCAAGAGCAGGTGCTGGTGCAGTGATGGGCGTTCGCTCTCCAGCAGCAAGTCAAGGATGGCAGATTGGTTATAATGATAGTGGCGGTAACTCTATTTATTATATTGGAACAGGCGCGTGGACAAGTATTACTCTTACGGCACCATCAGCAGGCGTCTGGCACCATCTAGCACAGACGTGGAATGGTTCACAGTTCTCGCTGTACATTGATGGGGCGAACCAGAGTCAGGTTGCTAAAACAGGCACGATTAGTACGGACTCTGCAATTACATATATTGGAAATAGCAATGCTGCCAGTTTTTTCAACGGAAGTATTGATGAATTTAGGTTGTGGAATCGTTCCTTGAGCGCGACGGAAGTGAATGAAAGCTATAAGGCAAATCTCTACAAATATGCAAACGATTCATGGGGTTTTGTTAGCAATCAGAGTTATTTGACAGATCAAATTTACACCTATCAGGCGTATGTGACTGATACTGCGAACAATCAGAATACAACCGGGCAGAGAAGTGTGACAGTAGAGGCAGAAAGACCTGGCGTAACAATCAATCTGCCGACTAACAGTACTTATAATTACACGCAGCTGCCTCTCCGTTTCAACGTTACACTTAGTGAAAATGGCAGTTTAGTGCAATACAGCCTAGATAGTGGAGTGACTAATGTTACGATGAGCAGCACTGACAACAGAAACTACAATGTGTCGAGTACCCTGACTGCTGAGAGGAGCTATGTGTTTCGAGTGTATGCAAGTGATACTGGAGGAAACAGAAACGACAGCACGAATGTAACGTTTTACTTGGAAGATATTCCACAGAGCAGCTTTGTAAACCCGACGCCTGCTGATGGCGCGACAATCAATGATGACAATGTCACTTTGAATGTAAGCGTAACAAATGCTTCTGATTTAAGCAGCTTTATCTGGAATTGGAATGGGACAAATTATACTATATATAATGATTCGCTTGTTTTAATGCTCAATTTTGATAATGTGAGCGCGATTGGGGATAATGAGACGCATGTGAAGGATGTGTCGCGATATTGCTATGACAATGCAACAGAGATTTTGGCTTTAGAAGAAGTGAGTTGCAGTGAGGTTACGTGCGGAGATGAGGAGGTTTATTGTGGAGAAGGCAGTTTCAGTGAGCGTATGAATACAGAAAATAAAGAAGAAGGGGCTTTTTTAAGCGCCCCGAAGGAAAAGGTCTTTCACCAGAAAGTTACTTTTATCAGTAACAACAGCTATATAAACTTTTCTACTGTTCTGGAGAGTGCAGAGGCATCAGCTGCGGTGCCCCGAACGGTAAGGGAACTGTCTGATACACAGTATCTTTCACCAGAAAGAACTCTGGGTTCGAATCCCAGCCGCAGCGCCTCTGCGCTTTCTAATACAGAGAATGCTGCTGGAAAGAAATGCTACGTTGAGCGATGGAAATACTTTAATGACTTAGGGGAAGGCGAACAGGTGATGACACTGAATCAGGAGACAGGAGAAAAAGAGTGGCAGGAGCCGAGAGAAAGACAGGAATTTGACAGCAGCGGGGAAATGTATGAGATTGTGTTAGAAGATGGAAGTGTGTTCAGAGTAAGCGAGGAGCATAAGGTTTATGTGAACGAAGAAAGAGGAATTATTTCAAATCTTTCTTCATATACTGCAATTAAGTTGCCTTTGAATTCATCAGCACTGACTTCCTTAAGCAATCGCAAAAAAGCGTTTCTCGAGAACTCTATTCTTCTTTGCGGAATCTTCAACCAGACAACTGAAAATACTTTGTCTTTAGATAATTTTGTGAAGTCATTATCATTTGTTACCAGCACTCTTTCCTCTGATCTGGAAGATTCTGCTAACTCACCATTAGCAAGTCCCTTGGGCTTTGAGATAATGTCAACTCCTTTCTGTTTAAGAAATCTCTCTAATCTTTTATCAACATTTTCATCAAATAAGAATTTAAGAGGGGAAGCTGATAATGACATTCTCTTTCCCCCGCATAATTTCAGTGACATACTGAAGAGCTGCTGCTATATGCTCTCGCTTCAAGGAGGGAAACGCCTCGAAGATTTCTTCAACGGAAGCTCCATCTCTCAACATCTCCAGAACCTGCCAGACCATAATGCGCGTGCTTTTGAAGGTTGGCTTGCCGTGGCAAATCTCACTGTCAACAACGATGTATTCATTGATTTCGATTCTCATAAGTTCAGGAATAGCAGCGAGATATATAATTCTTTCGGTTTGCGCCCTGTTACTGACGTGTTTGCTGATGTTCAAACCTCTCCTGCTAAAAACATTGCAATCAACTCAGAAGTTGTGAATACTTTAACAAGCGATTGCTCTTTGAGATGTGGATCGTTGGACCAAATTGAGGCATTTGTAGATAAGGCTAACGCGAGAAAATCACTATCGTCAGGGTCTGAAATCACTGATTTAGCTTTCATAAGAAATTCTTCATATTCAGATTCTTCTATGAAGGTTATTAATTCTTCTATTTCTAAGCGCCGCATCTCGAATCCATGTTCAGATAACGCTGATTTAGCAAAACATTCAGAAAGATGCTTGTCCATCTCAGATTTGATAAATTCTGGAGCAATGAATTCTGCCTTGATTGATGAAAATATGTATGAAGCAATGGAAAACGGATTCATCAGTGAAAATAAGATGTTGTTGTCAATGACGAATTCCATTCATTCGTATTCCCGCCTTTTCCCCGGAGACATTGACTTTAATAATTCTTCTCTTACCTTTGGGGATATTTCTTTGAGCAGCTTTTTGAACCTTCCTTTCTTTGCCCTTCTGCCTAATTCGACAGACCACTCAGTAAGCTCTTGCTCTTCTTTGGAATTGAGCCGTTTCAATATGAGTTGTTTTGCGAGTTCTCTCTTGAGTAATTGTACCAGCACCTTAGACACGTCTATGTTCGATTCTTCTGCCTGCGCTTTCAATTCATCAGGTATCGTAATAACTACTTCTGCCATGCCTGAAAGCAGTGTATCGGGCTATAAAAACTTTACTTTGCGGCCTGTTACAGATGTGTATGCGGATCTCCGTGACGACAAAGATGTGTATTTCATGGACGCGGATGGCAAAGCAGTGAAGATACGAAGCATTGAGAAAGTGCCTTACGATGGGAAGATTTACGATGTAGATGTGGGAAATGATGTTGTGTTGGTGAGACGGCAGGGGAGCAGAGAGATTTGGAGCGGGAATAGCAATAATGGGACTTTGATTAATGGAGCGACGTATAATGTGAGTGGGAGGTACGGGAGCGCGGGGAGATTTGATGGCATTGATGATTATGTACAGGTACCAGATAGCGACAATTTGGATATTGCCGGAAATATGACGATTGTGCTTTGGTTTAAGGCAGATGTTGATGCGTTTTCTGATCGGCCTGAAACGCTCATTGGGAAGCGCCCGGCTAATTCAGGACTTTCGAATTATCAAATTTACTTTACTAATAGCACTCGTGCATTTCGCTTTTATAACGGTGCAAGCGAGATTGAGTTTGGTTTTGCGCCAGTGACAGGGCAATGGACACATCTTGTGTTTGTTATGAACAACAATAGCAACAGCGCGACGCTTTATATCAACGGAGCTGCTAACAACACGCAAACTGCAAGCATGGGCGCAGTTGGCAGCGGTCCACTTTGGATTGGCTACCGCGATGATACTGTTGATGAAGGGTTTAATGGGACACTCGACGAAGTGCGCATCTGGAATCGCACTTTGTCAGCAGCCGAAATCAACCAATCGTACCAGTCAAACTTTTACAAATACGCGAACGATTCGTGGGGTTTTGTGAGCAATCAAAGTTATTTGACAACGCAGACATACACGTATCAGGCATACGCGACAGACACTGCAGGCAATCAGAATACAACTGGACAGAGAAGTGTGACAGTAGATACAACTGCGCCTGTCGTGAATATTACTTATCCGTTGAATAACAGCAATTTTACTAAGTCAAGCGTCGTGATTAATTACACGCTTATTGAGACAAATGCACAGACATGCTGGTGGACTAACAACAGCGGCGTGAGTAACAATACAATTACTTGCGGAGCAAACATCACAAGCACATTTACTGTGGGACAACAAAATGTGAGTGTTTATGCAAATGACAGTGTGAACAATGTGGGAAGCAGCAGCGTGCGTTTCGCGTATTTGCCGACTGCGCCGAACGTGACGATTTACAAACCAGAGAACACGACATACGGAAGCACAGGCTTGCCAGTGTTTAACGTGTCGCTGAACACGACTAACGGGAGTTTGGTGCAGTATAGTTTAGATGGAGGCGTGACAAACGTGACCATGTCTGCGACAGACAACAGGAATTATAATGCATCTAACAACTCCATTGCAGGGGGGAGCTACGTGTTTAGAGTTTATGCAAATGATACGGCGGAAAACAGGAATGATTCAACGCAAGTGACATTCAGCATAGATACCACGCTGCCGACAATCAACTACAGCACAGGAACAGAGAGTGATGGGACGAATTTGACGCGGGCGAACATTGTAATTAACGTGACAGCAAGTGATGGGAACTTGTCTAATATCACGATTTATGTGTTTAACAGTTCTGGAGTGAAGCTCAATGAGACGACTAAAACAACGAGCGAGAACTGGGTGAATATTACATCGTTAGGAGACGGGAACTATACGTTTAATGCAACTGCGACAGACGGTGTGAATAACAGGAATTCAACTGCGTCGCGAGTGGTGTGGATAGACACAACTATGCCTCAGATTTCTTACACTGGCGCGACAGAAGGAGACAATGCAAATCTGTCACGTACGTGGGTGTTTGTAAATGTGAGCGTGACAGAAGCGAATGAGCAGAACATTACTTTCACGCTTTACAATGCAACTGCAAGTGTGAACGTCACTACATTTACTACAAGCGAGAGAGTGATAAATTGGACAGGACTTGCAGACGGAAGCTACACGTTTAATGTGAGTGTAGTTGACAGGGTGAATCAGAGAAATACTACTGCGACAAGGACGATAAGAGTTGATACGGCGATACCTGGCATTGGATACGGAGCAGGAACAGAAGTGAATGGGAGTGCATGGAGCAGAACGTGGAGCTATGCAAACATAAGTTTGAACGAGAGTTTCCTCGCGAATGTCACATACACGCTTTACAACACGACAGGAAGCGTGAACGTGACAACTTTTGCCGGAAGCACGACAACTTTCAACTGGACTTCTTTGGCAGACGGAGTGTATTATTTCAATGTGTCTGCGGCGGACACGGCAAATAATCGTAATACAACACTCATGCAGACCATAACTTTAGACAATGTAGTGCCTGCCACGCTTACTTTCGTGGCGCCGTCTGATGAAGATAATGTTAATGTAAGCAGGAACCTGACATTTGTTAACGTGACTGCAACTGACAATGTCGGCGTGCAGGCGATTGTGATAAGATTGTATAATGCGAGCAGGTCTTTGAATGCAAGCAGGCAGAACGCAAGCAGCCCACATGCTGTGAACTTTACTAACTTACCTGATGGCATCTGGTACTTTAATGCGAGTGTGAATGATTCTGTGAATTTGAAGAATGAAAGCGCAACGAGGACGATAAGAGTTGATACAACAATACCAAATATTGGCTTTGTAAACCCTACAGAGACAAATGCAACGACAATTACTTTTAGCAGCATACTTGTAAATGTTACAGGAAGCGACTCTGGCGTGGGATTAGCTAATATAACTATTTACGTGTTCAATGCGAGCCATGCGCAAATCAATACTACGACAAGCACGAGCTCGCCTGCTTACTTAAATGCATCTGGCTTGCAAAATGGCACTTATTATTTCAATGCGACTTCAACTGATTTGCTAAACCAGAGAAATTACACTGACAGGAGAACAGTGATTGTAAGCACACAGCCTGTTGTTATCAATTATGTGGCTCCAACAGAGAGCAATGCAAGCTATGTTAGCAGAACTTTTGTATTAGTTAATGTAAGTGTTGTTAATGCGAGCGCATTAAGCACTGTGATTATTTATCTTTACAATGCATCACAGTTTTTGAACACAAGCAGCACAAACACAACTGCTGCAGGGCATTATGTTAACTTCTCTGGGCTTGCTGAAGGAGAATGGTATTTCAATGCCACTGCAAACGATACATCTGCAAATAACGGAAGTATAGGCATAAGGGTTGTGACAGTGGATACGACTACACCAAGCATATCATATCAAGGAACGACAGTTGGGGACAGGGAAAATACGAGCCGAAGCTGGATTTTTGTAAATGTTTCTGTGACAGAGACAAATGAGGCGAACGTGACATTTGTGTTGTATAACTTAAGTGGGAGCGTGAATACCACTACAAGAGGAGCAGGGAACAGGACGTTCAATTGGACAAACCTCGCAGACGGAAATTACACATACAATGTCTCTTTCACAGATTTGGCAAATAATAAGGGAAACACGAGCACGAGAAACGTTGTTCTGGATACAACTGCGCCAGCAAGCGGAGGAATGAGCAAGCAGAACGTGGTGCAATACGGGAATGTGACTTTGAGAGTGAATGCCAGTGATTCAGGAGGTCTAGGGGCAGGAATTGCTTCGCTGTTTTATGCAAACGGAACATTCTTAGCTAACTACACGATGACATTGAATGTGACAGCAGGAGGATTTAACCTGACTTTGTGGAACTTAAGCGTTGTGGCAGATTATGATGTGAATTATACTTTGAATGACAGCGCAGGAAACAGCAGAAGAGTGGGAGATAACTTCTACGTGTACAGAGCGTTAGGAGGAACAGTTGCCGGGAACGTGACTGATGCACTGGGAACAGTGAAGAATTATACTTTTGTTTTCAGGAGACCTGGAACGAATATTACATTATTGAATTTCACGAATTCAAGCTACTCATTTGCTGCTGACGAGATTGTGAACAGGAGCTATGATATGGAAATCACGGTTGGAGACAAGGCTCTCATTTTGCGAGAGATGAACTTTACTACATCTTACATCCCTGTTAATGTTGATAATTTAAGCATAGGCATTACAAACATTACAAACTACAAGATACTTGCCGGCTTAGGAGTAAATGCAACTACATACACAGGCAATGCAACATTGAACCTTAGTTATACTTACAACTCTGATAATGCGGCTGTGACTGAATCAAACCTGACTGTACATAAATGCTCTAACTGGAATTACACTGACAGAGTATGCAATGAGGGATTTGCTTTAGACGGAAATAAGACTGTTATGACAGAGGCAGACAGGATGCTCGTCAATGCTTCTAGCTTCTCTGCTTATCTTGTGACTGAATATACGTGTGGGAACTCGGTTTGTCAGGCAGCATACGGAGAGACAACAAGCACTTGCGCAACAGATTGCGCGTCTGCAAGCCCGGGCAGTAGCAGCTCTGGCGGAGGGGGAGGCGGTGGCGGAGGAACAACGGCAAACGCAACAAAGGAGCAGACAAGACAGACAACGAGCGGAGGTTTGCAGATTGGTTTGGCGAAAATTGAGAGAGAATTGACTATAGGAGAGAATGCGACTGAAAGATTGACATTGATAAACGGGAAAGATACTGCCTTGGATGTGAAATTCCTGCTTGATAAGGCGCTGCGTAAAGTTGTGGAAGTGCCGGAAAAAATCAGCATTGAATCTGGAGAAACAAAAGTTGCGGACATAATAATTCATGGGAGCAAAGAAGGAGTTTATCAGGGGAATTTATACTTGTTTAGTGTTAATTTCAACCAGAGCATACCTGTGCAGATATCTGTTCTTTCACTCCAGAAAAAGCTCTTGGATATATCTGTCTCTATTTTGAAAGAGCGCGTTTCTGCCGGCAGCGAATTGCCTTTCAAAGCAGATATTTACAACCTTGGACAGCAGAGACAGTATGATATTGCACTTACTTATGACATTGTACGAAAGGATAATAATGAGAGCATTTTGCATAAAGAAGAGCAAACTGTAGTTGGAGCGACTTTGTCTGTTGTTCGCAGTATTGAATTGCCGAAAGAGACATTGAATGGAGAATACAAACTCATAGTGACAGCTAACTATGGAGAAGGGAAAGCAGAGGCTTTTGCATCGTTTGTTGTTGAGAAGTCATTTATTCCTGAAGCAGTGAGCAAGTACGCTCCATTAGTCATGCTTATGCTCGTAGTAGGATTCATACTCTTTATCGGAGTGTATTATCTTGTGTCATTGAGAAGACAACTAAAGGCGAAGAAGATGTCTGAGAAACTAAAGAACAGCGTTTATCCTGCGCCTGACTTCCTTACTTTGCCACAATCAAAGTATGCTTATGTTGGAGTGATTGCGGATGCTGATGAACCAGCTTATTTAGACCATACACAATTAAACAGGCATACACTTATTGCAGGGGGCACTGGATGCGGGAAGACAGTTGCTGCGATGGATGTTGTTGAAGAGTTGTTGAAGAAAGGAGTTGGTGTTGTGGTATTTGACCCTGTTGGGCAGTGGTCTGGATTTGCAAAAAGAAACACAGATGAGAAGATGCGAAGACTATATCCGAAGTTTAAGCTTGGATTGCCGCAGGCGTACAAGCCGAGAATTGTGAACATTAGCGATGCGACAATGAACGTTGATGTGGTGCATTACTTACAGGAGAAAGGACTGACGATATTGCGCATGGACAAACTTACTCCGAAGAAAGTTGATGGCTTCATTGAAGGCGCATTGGGACAGATATACAGAGCGAATTTGAATGAGTCGGGCAATCTGAAGTCGCTTGTTGTTCTTGATGAGGTTCACAGATTGCTGCCGAAGTACGGAGGCAGAAAGGCATACACGAAGCTGGAGCAGGCTGTGCGTGAATTTAGGAAGTGGGGCATTGGATTGCTGATGATTTCACAGGTACTGACTGACTTTAAAGGCGCAATCAGAGGCAACATTGGAACAGAGATACAGATGCATACAAGGTATGAGGGAGACATTAAGAGAGTGAGAGAAAGACACGGAGCGGGTGTTTCGAAGCTGATATCGAAGCTGCCGACAGGACTTGGTCTTGTTGAATGTGCGGATTACAACAAAGGCAATCCGTACTTCATAGAGTTTAGGCCATTGCTGCACTCGCCTTACAAACTGACTGAAGCAGAGGCGAAGCAGCTGGTGAAGAAGGAGACTCCTGTATTGAGAATGGATGTGGGGAAATAGGGTTTTTTGATTGCTCAAACTGCTTGCTACGATTCCCTCTCAGTTTGAGGCCTCGAGAATCTTGGGCTTTGATTCTCGACGGCGCTCAGGAATTTTGTTCCTGACGCTTAAAGAATACCTCACATCTTGCTGCGACTGGGATTCTTTATGTCGGGGAGCCTCCAGAAAACCGCACCCCTCAAAAACCTTCGGTTTTTGACGGCCATCGAGAACAGCAGTTCTCGAGGCTGAGAAACTCTCCGAGTTTCGAGGCGCTCAGAAACTGAAAGTTTCTGACGTTTTAAGGTGCGGAGGGCGCATCGTTTTTTTGATGTCGAGGAGCCTCACAAACCGCGCCCTTTAGGGCGGCGGCTCCTCGAGCATCCCAAAGTCTCAGACAAACCCCGCACTTTAGTGCGGGGTAAAACGCAAAGACTTTGTGATTCTACGAAAGTGTTTTAAATTATCATTTGTTTATTATATTATGGGGGTGACAATTGGTATTATTGCCATTAAAGGGGGAGTTGGTAAAACTACTATTGCAACATCACTTGCAGTTGATTTAGCACAACGTTTTAATAAAAAGGTTCTATTGATAGATGCAAATTATTCTGCGCCTAATGCGGGGTTGCATATGAACATTGTGACTCCTGAAAAGACAATACATGATGTTTTAGCTGGCAGAGCACGATTAAGTCATGCTATTCATCCAGCTTATGGGATTGATGTTGTTCCGGGCAGCTATTCTTATAATCGTGAGATTCGCCCTCTGCAATTACGCGATAAAATATCCTCGGTAAAAAAACAATATGATTTTGTTCTGATTGATGGCTCGCCGAGCTTGCATGATGAAGTGCTTTCTACAATGCTTGCCTCTGATATGTTATTTGTCGTAAGCACAGCAGATTATCCTACTCTAAGTTGTTCACTTAGTGCTGCACATCTTGCGCGACAGCGAGGAAAACCAATTGCAGGAATTATTCTCAATAAAGTCAGGAATCCAAAGTATGAATTATCTCTTGAAGACATTGAAAACGCAACTGATATCCCTGTTGTTGCCCGTATTCCTGACGAAGAGCATCATGTACGCTCACTTTATCTTCGCATTCCTTCAGTTATATACAGGAAGAATTCTGCTTTTGCCCGAGAAATTGGTGCTTTGAGCTCGGTTTTGACGCATGAGCCTGAACAAGTGCCTATTTTTACTAAACTGTTTCCGGCTTTAATGCGGAAAGAGATTGTCAATCGGCAGCTTCTGAAAGAACAGATTTATACGAGCACGCTACCTTCTTCTCCTAAAAAGAGAGTTGACACAGTTGAGCCGGAGTTTATTATTGAAGAAGTTACAAAGCAGAGGAAGTAAGAGGTGTTAGGAGGTTGTGCGCGATATGAATGAGGCAAAGAAATTCTTTAGGGAGAATGGCTCAGGGGAGAATTGAACTCCCGACCCCGGCCTTTCGCAAACATGCAATCTCTGGAAACACCACACACTATTAGTTTATGAGAGCCGTGCTCTAACCGACTGAGCTACTGAGCCTTTAATTTAACAATTTCAGGAGGTTTTTAAGTGTGTTGGAAAGCTTAATAAAGAAGGAATTCTTGAAGAGAACATGGTTGTGGAAGATGTTGCTTCTGGCGCAGGTGAGATTCTTAGCATTCTCGGCGGTCTGGCATTATGGCTGCAAACTCTAGGAGTTATTGTTATCGCATGGATTATCTTTCAAATAATTGCGTTGCACATTAACCGTAAACGTATGCGCGAAGTGTATAAGATAAAAGAAGACATGCGAAGAATTGAGAGAAAGATTGATTTGATTCTTAAGAAGAGATGATTACAGAGCAGGTTCTGTTTCTGCAATGCGCGCTGATTTTTTTAGCTCGCGCGCAGCCTCATTTTTCTTCGCTTTCTGCAAACGTGCAATATATCCTGCAATCTTATTCCTGATTGGCTTGCTGGGCATTGTGTTTCCGAGCGTCTTTTTATTGTATGAGAATTCTGTGGTGAAAAGCTCTGAGCTTGAGCTGAGGAGCTGTTTTGCTGCTTTCTTGACCATTAGCGATTTTATACGACCCATAATAACGGAGAGAAAAGAAGGTATTTAAAACTTATTGCTTTTTTAGTATCTGTAGTATCATCCAATTTATTTTAAAGCCATAACTCTAAAAATGACTGTCTTGTCATTTTTTTAAAATCTTCTATCGCTGGAATATAATTGACAGACAATACATAAACACTATAAACCCTAATAGCTTACATAAAGTATATGATGGAAAAAAAGAAAAAACAGGAAGAACTTATCCAAGAAGCAAAGGCATTTTTTGATGCCCATAAAAAAGAGATAGGAGAGTCTATTCTTTCAGGAGAGAGAGTCATTTATATCAGTTTCCTCCAACTAGCAAAATACTCCAGAGCACTTGCTGACAGCTTAGAGACGATACCTGAAGAAACAATTGCATTATTAGAAACCGCGCTTGAAGAGATAAGTCTAGGAAAGAACCCCCGCATTAGATTAACTAATCTGCCTCATGGATTTTTCTTCAATAAAATAAGAGAAATCAGGGCAAAACACCTTGACCAACTCATCTGGATTGAAGGAATTGTACGCCAGGCTTCAGAAGTCAGACCACAGGTAGTAAATGCAAAATTTGAATGTCCAAACTGCGGGGCAGTCCTCTCAGTCCTGCAGATAGAGCGCAAATTCCGCGAGCCCAACCGTTGTTCATGTTCATGGAAAGGCACTTTCAAACTTCTCTCAAAAGAAATGGTAGACACACAAAGACTGGTAATTGAAGAATCACCAGACGCGCTTGAAGGAGGAGAACAGCCACGCAGAATTAATGTCTTTCTAAAAGAGGATCTTGTTGACCCAAGAATGGAAGAAAGAACAACCCCTGGAAGCAAGGTCAGAATCTATGGTGTCTTAAAAGAAGTTCCGGTGCCTTTGCCTACAGGTGCAATCTCAACTAGATATGATATTGCATTGGAAGCAAACAATATAATACCATTAGAAGAGACTTTTGACGATCTTAGCATCTCTGAAGAGGAAACAAAAGAGATTCTTGAGATTGCTGCAGACCAGCATGTCTTCCATCGTCTCTGGGAAAGCATATCCCCAAGTATCTATGGTTTTGAGAGTGTAAAGCAAGCAGTGCTTCTCCAGTTGTTTGGGGGCATTAAAAAAATAAAATCAGATGGAGGCAGCACAAGAGGAGATATGCACGTCTTGCTTGTCGGAGACCCTGGAGTAGCTAAATCAGTTCTTTTGAAATTTATTTCAACTATTGCGCCCAAAGGACGTTACGTATCAGGAAAGTCTGCCTCAGCAGCAGGCTTGACTGCAGCAGTTGTCAAAGATGAATTTCTAAGAGGGTGGTCTCTTGAAGCAGGTGCCCTGGTTCTCTCAAACAAGGGCTTGGTTTGCGTAGATGAAATAGAAAAAATGACTGAGCAAGACAGAAGTGCAATGCATGAAGCTTTGGAGCAGCAATCAGTCACTATCTCAAAGGCAAACATTCACGCAACTCTCCGTTCAGAAACAACAGTGCTGGCAGCAGGAAACCCTAAAATGGGAAGGTTTGACCCTTATACTCCAATACCACAGCAGATTGACATCTCCCCGGCATTACTCAGCCGTTTTGATATTATCTTTATTCTTCGTGATTTACCAAATAAAAATCAGGATGAAGCAATTGCATCTCATGTTTTAAGCGAGCACAAACAAGAAGTAATCAGAGATGTAATAGAACCTCGCTTGTTAAGAAAGTATATATCATATGCGCGGAAACATTACAAGCCAAAACTAAGTGAAGAGGCAGTTGAAGAAATAAAAGAGTTTTATGTTCGCTTGCGCAATCAATCAACAAGAGGAGACTCTGAAATAAAGCCAATTCCTATGACCGCGCGGCAACTAGAAGGAATTATTCGCCTCTCAGAGGCTTACGCGAAGATGCGTCTGAGTAAAGAAGTTACACGCGAAGATGCACGCCGTGGCATTGAGCTTATGAGAGCATCGCTGACACAAGTAGGGTATGACGAAGAAAATCAAAGCTTTGATATAGATAAAATAACTACCGGAATAACATCATCCAAGCGTTCAAAAGTCCTTATAGTGCGTGAAGCAATCAGTCAGTTGGAATCCCGCATAGGTAAGCTCATCCCCTTAGAAGAACTGCAAAAAACACTTAACGGCAGGATTACAGATATAGAATTAGAAGAAGCAATTACTCAACTCTCAAAGATGGGAGACATTTTCAAACCAAGAAAAGGGTTTATTCAAAGAGTATAGTAGCTCTGTCAAAGTTCTATTCTACCAAACAAAACCTTATAAGTCCTGAAAACACACATTATTATGGCAGACCAACAATTTAAGCGTCATACGGCATATAAACTACGTATAGGTTCTCTGCTTTCTGCCAAACCTGTCATGGAAGCAGAGCGTTTGAAAGGCATTGATTTTGGTGATAAGCAGATTGTCCGTGTAA
Organism: Candidatus Woesearchaeota archaeon; assembly: GCA_964554415.1. Taxonomy (GTDB): domain Archaea; phylum Nanobdellota; class Nanobdellia; order Pacearchaeales; family GW2011-AR1; genus JAGVXD01. The sequence continues at coordinate 47,357 of CAZKON010000002.1, forward strand.
ACATTATAGCAAACATTGTAGATAAATTTGTGCAGGAAGGAGAAAAGAAATTCGGTTCGTTGACACTCGACGACGCCTCGGGGCAGATAAAAGTCAAGGCATTTGGTGATGACGTAGATATTTTTACCAACTACAATCAAGGAGACACTGTACTGATTATCGGTCTTGTCCGTGCATGGAACAATGAGGTTTATCTAACCCCTGATATAATCAAAAAGAAAGAACCGTCATATCTTCTCCTCAGAAAACTAGAGGTTGAAGCAGACATGCCAAAAACTCTGGAGAAACCTCAGCTTTCAGCCATGAAAGACAGAATACTTGACATGATTAAAACAGCAGAAAAAGACGGCGGGATTGAAATAGACAAAATTATCCTTGAACTAAAAGAGCACCCTGACTTGATTAATCAGGAAGTTAAGCGCCTGCTCGAAGAAGGAACTGCGTATGAGCCAAGGCCAGGCAAACTGCGTTGGCTTGGGTAGAAGCCAGTCCTTACGTTTAAAAACTACTCTTGTTATTTATATTCAATGGACGCAGAAATGTTCTGGAAAGGGGTGCTGGTAGGATTCATGATGGCTGCTCCACTTGGGCCTATGGGAATCATCTGCATGAAGCGTACGCTCGCCAAAGGAAAAAAATCAGGATTTGTCACAGGTTTAGGGATTGCAACAATTGATGCACTCTACGGTTCAGTTGCCGCGCTGGGTATTGCGTTTGTCGCAGCTTTTATATTAACTCATAAAATAGCAATCCAATCCATAGGTATCGTAATTCTTCTCTATCTGGGGATAGCAGTCTTTCGCGAGAAGCCCACAACTCTGGTAATTCCAAAATCAATGACAAAAAACCTCGTAAAAGATTACGGTTCAGCAGCAATATTAACACTATGTAACCCAATTACAATCCTCTCGTTTATCGGCGCTCTTGCCGCAGTAGATATTGCAAACAATCTCGGACAGGACTTACCACTAACACTTGCGCTCGGCATTTTCATCGGCTCAATGCTTTGGTGGAGCATCCTTAGTGTAGCGTTGGGAAAAGTGCGCCATACACTAACAAAACAACAAATGCTCTTCATAAATAAAATTGCGGGGGGGGTAATATTGTTATTCGCGCTCGCGCTGCTCATGCAAGTTCTGAAAACAATTTACTATGGGTAACAAAGTACACAAATTTATAAACCCCCTCTTCTCTCCTCGTCAATGGAGTCATATGAAGTACTGCTGGATAAAGCATACGAAAATGTAAAGGTAATAAAAAAAAGCAGTGAGCGATTTGAAGTCCCTGCCGTAATAGGACAGCTCATAGGAAAGACAACAGTTATTACTAATATTTCACCAATTGCAGTATACCTGCGTCGCCCAGTGGAACACCTGGCAAAATTCTTACAAAAAGAACTCGCAGTCCCTGGAAAAATGGACAATGAGCGTCTTATACTAAACACAAGACTCAGCGCTTCCAAGGTAAACGAAAAAATCATCGCGTACACGAAAGAATTTGTTATATGTAACGAGTGTAAGAAACCGGATACAGAGCTTGTAGCTGAAAAAGGATTCAGGTTCAAGCATTGCCTTGCATGCGGAGCTAAGTCGCCTGTTCGTGCAACAATATAAAACAATGTTTCTTAACATTCACTCTAATTTTCTAAAATCTTAGTCTCTCTAAAGGTTTAATCTATGGAGAATTCGGGTAATTTGGATAGTAATTTGTCCCGAATCATCAGGAATCAAATATTCCTGAGTGCTTCGAGAACCAGAGGTTCTCTCAGTCTCGTGATAGATAATTCCCAAAAACCTACTCCAATTAAGAGAATTATCTATAAACAAGTCAAACGTCCAAATAAGAAACAAGCAGGTACCCATAACTTAAAAAATGTTACTTTCCATTCTTTTGTGATGGAAACTTTAATCTTTGACAAGCTGCCCATCGCCTTAAAACGTGAACAGAACACTCTGGAACGTCAACTCAAAGTAAAAATAGCGATTGTCGCTCGTAAAGTAGTTATTGAAGGTGAAGCAGTTGATGAATATATTGCGCTCGGAGTCTTAGAAGCACTTGCCATAGGGTTTAATCTCAAACAAGCATTATCTTTAAAAGATGAAGAAAAAATATTCTGTAAAATTCATATTCGCGATTTTACACGACGCAAGAACCTAAAAGATGTCCGCTCACGTCTCATTGGCAGTGAGGGAAAAACACGCAGGACAATTGAAGAGATTTCAGACTGTGATGTTGTGATAGGAGAAAGCGAAGTGGGAATAATTGGTTCAGCTGCATCAGTTGAATCTGCCACGCAAGCAACAATTAACATTATTAAAGGCTCAAAACAGGCAAATGCCTATAGGTACCTTGAGCGCATGAACACAGAAAAGAAAAAACTATCAGACGACTTAGGTCTAAGGGTATCTAAAGATTCAGATTTACCGGATAAGACATAAGAAAAAAAAAGCGTCTTTGAGTCAATTTACACCACATAAATCCCCGGCTTCCCTGGCTTGGCTTTCGCACTCTTGTTTTCCGGGTCTATTTTTTCAGGCTCGTTGACAGCAAAAACAGAAACCTTCTTTCCAATTCTCTTGCTCAAAGACAAAGCGTCGTACTGCTCTTTTTCCTGCGGCAAAGCATAGAGATACACATTCTTGCCTTCCTTGCCCCTCTTTTCTTTTACGAGTTTCAGAATAGTGATAATATCTTCAATCGTCTTTTCAAGAGCTTTCTCCGCTTTTTCAAGTTCCGGATTGATGCGCTCTTCATCATGGCTAGGCCAAGGGGCGATGCTCACGAAACCTTTCTTGCCTGCCTGCTCCCAAAACTCTTCTGCGAGATGCGGGCAGACAGGGGCAACAAGTTTGATCCAGTCTTCAATAATAAGGTCGTAAAACGCCTTCAACTCATTTTCTGCCATCGCAAGTTTCGCATCTTTTGTCATGCGCAGCATATCAAAAACAACAGCACTATTATATTCGCGCAGTTTCATCGCCTCGATACACTGCCGCGCGTGTTTGAGCAGTGAATGGAACTTGGAGACATAGAGTGGGCGCACCATTCCCTTTTTCCTCTGATGGACAGCATTCTGCATCTCTTGAAAAAGTTTCTGGATAGCGCTGCGCGCGTTCTCTGCTTCAGAAAAACGCCAGTCGAACGTCCCTTCAAGACTCGTCGAAGATGTCATGTAAAAGCGAAAGACATCTGCACCGTACTTTTTCTTGATATCCAGTAATGTGATAATATTCCCCTTGCTTTTGCTCATCTTTACTCCACCACTGATAATAAGCCCGTGAAAGCTGATTTTCTTTGGCCAATCCTGTGGGGGAAGAAGCCCTGCGAAAGCAAAGAGCATGAACGAAAGATGATTCGAGAGATGCAGCACGAATGTATGCCTGTGATCCAAGGGCATCCAGTATCTGTATGTCTCCCTCAGTTCTTCAAGAATCTCTGGCTTCGTTCCCGTTGCTTTCGCAACTCCTGATTCTGTCCCATTGCCCAACAGAACATACTCAAAAAACGCATGGTTGAGCTGCTCGCGTCTGAGTTTGTGCTTCCGTAAAAGGTCAACAAGAGTATAGAGAGTCATGTAAAGGGTTGAATCAGAAAGAGATTCAATAACCCATTGTTTGTCAAAGGGAAACTGCGTTCCCAGCCCGCGCGCTCTGACACACGGACGCTTGTCAAGCCATGCAAAGGTATCTTCAAACTGTGCCCTGAATGTCTCTGGAGCAATGGCAACTTGCTGAAGACACTCTCGCGCCTTATCTTTCCATCCTTGTGCATTGAAATCAATGAACCACTGGTTGTCCAGAACAGCAACAAGGACTTTCCCGCCGCTCCGTGACACTGCCTTCCGCGTAGTCTCGTACATGAGCTCTGCCTCTCCTGCCTCAAGCATCTCCTGCTTCATCTGCTCCTTCGCAATCTTTACGCTCACGCCTGCATATTTTCCGCAAATACCGAGCAAGACACCGGTATGATACCCTTCCCTATAGACTTCTTGTGTTAGCCGCTCCAGTTTTTCATCTTCCTGAAGAGTAACGCCAGAACTTTCAACTGTCTGTACGGCTGCCTTGTCACCATATTTGGTAGTCTGAATAATGGGAATGATTTCAATGTCTTCAACCTCTCTCGCTTCAATGCCGTACTTCCGTAAGTCCTCTGCATGCTCCTGAATCTCCTTAAGCGCAACATAGTCATAAGGAGCATCACTTGGAACAGAAGTCACAATGCCGCTTCCGATGTCCGCATCAACGAAGCGGGATGGCAAGACTAAAAGTTTTCGCAGAATCATCGGAGCCTCTACTTTAATTCCAATAATCTGTTCTTTCGTCTCTCTGAGCACAGCAACATCTTTTCTCTGATATTGAAGTTTCTCAGCAGCCTCTTTGCTCAAAATCCAGACTTCCTTGCCGACACGCGCTTCAACGTACCTTGTTTCCGGATTCACCCAAAGATTCGTCTGTCCATACACGGTTTCAGGACGCAGCGTTGCAGCAACAAGAAACTTCTTCCCATATTTAAACTTCAGCAGTGTAAATTCTTGTTTATCAACAGGATTGCTGTCAGCGTCCTTAATATCGTCTTCGCCCATCGCGCTTTGGTCAGCAGGACAATACAGGACAGGATAGTGCCCTTGTGTCAGATATCCGAGCTCCTTATATTTTTCAAATTGCCAGCTCACAAGCTGCTGGTGCTCCATGTCTCCAGATGTGAATTGTTTGCTCCAATCAACGCTCAATCCCATCTGCCGATACTCTTCTTCCATTTTTGGGATAAAAAAATCAACAATCTTTTGCGGCTCCGCAAATGACTGCACAACGGACTTCACTTTTGCAGAATCTTTCTCATAAGCAGAGACATACGATTCATAGAGCTTTGTTACTTCCTTATTTTTATTCTTGATTGCTGCAGAAATACCCAAGACAGGAGTCCCTGTGATGTGGAATGCGAGCGGATACAACACATTGTATCCATCCATGCGCAGATACCTGCAATAGAGATCGCTTTCCACAGCAGCTCTTCCGTGCCCAAGATGCAGGCTTCCTGAAATATAAGGGTAGGGCGTCGTGAAGAAAAACTTCTTTCTTTTGTCCGGTTGAGCCTCAAAAATTTTTGCTTTCTCCCACGCTTTCTGCCATTTTTCTTCTATAGCCTGAAAATCACAAAGTCTTTGCGTTTTACTCCGCACTAAAGTGCGGGGTTTGTCTGAGACTTTGGGATGCTCGAGGAGTCGCCGCCCTAAAGGGCGCAGTTTGTGAGGCTCCCCGACATCATAAGCAGTAAGCGGTGTAGATAATTCTGCGGCTGAGCTTGGTTTAGAATAATTTTTTACAACATTCTTTTTCTTTTGTTTTTTTTCTATAGGCATCTCTAAACACCGCAATATAGACATTTAAAGCTTTCTTTGCTCACAGTATCTCCGAAACAAAGCAAGCAATTATAAAGTTCCAACTATTAATTTCATAT
>CAZKON010000003.1:0-47818 GCA_964554415.1 Candidatus Woesearchaeota archaeon
AAAAGTTATTGGTTTAGACCACCAGTCACAGACTGGTGGAAAGAGGAAATTCTATAAAAATCTTATCCCTATTGCTTCTTCGCAGGAGACTTTGCCTTTTTTGCAGAGGATTTGTCTTTCTTATCTTCTTTTTTCTCTGCCTTCATTTCAGCATCCTCTTCAACGTTCTTCTTTAGAAGAACTAACGTTCCTTTTGCAGAAGCTATCTTATCAACTGCTGACTGTGAAGCTGTACTCGCCCTAATCTTCAGAGGCTGCTTAAGCTCGCCTTCGCCGAGAATCTTGTATCCTTCCAGGTCAATCATGCCTTCTTTTGTCGGCAGAGATAATGCCCTGAACTGAATGTCTGAAAGATTAATCACTTTCAGCTTTTTAGGCGGTGCTCCCCTACGAAGTGTCTTATCCTTGCCAAAATAATTATTTCCGTAAAGATGAATTACTAATGTCTTCTTCTGATCTGCGCGCTTGCCTGTTCCTGCCCATCCTTTTCCGCCCTGATTGCCTGAACCACGAGTGCGCTCCTTTGCTCCACGAGCGTGAGTTTGTGAGCCTGCGTAACGTGATGCCTTCTTACGCTTCTTTGTTCTCATAGCATCCTCCGAATCAAGTCATTGATTTTATCTTTGTTATCTCCAAGCACACCTTTTCTGACACCGAAATGCAGACGCGCGTCTATACCCCCACGAGGAGGATGCAAGCGGAAGAAAGGTTTTATACCCAGTTCTCGCAAGGACTTCTTCTCTATTTGTTTTGCGGCTTCAGCTAAATCAACTTTTTTCTTCTTGTCAATCAGCTGCGCTCTCTTCTCTAACAGAACAGCAAGAGTTTCAGCGTTTATATCGCCGTATGCAACGAAATTACGAACTTTCTTAAGCAAAAGACTTGTCATTGGAGTTGCAGAAAGCAGGACGAGAGTATACTTGCGACGCAGACGCATACGAAATAATGTTGCTTCAACTGTACGAGCCACTTCGACTAAACCTGAAATGCGAATAACTGCTTTCATAATTTCATCTCCGTTGTTTTCCGCAAGGCATCCAAGCAGGCTTTTGCAACATTGAAAGTTGTTCTTGTCTGTCCGCTAGAAACTCCATAAACATCTTTAATGCCGGCAAGGCGGAGTATTTTCTTTAATTCATTTCCAACAACAAGACCTGTACCGCGGGCTGCAGGAATCAGTTTAATTCTGACTGAGCCGCATTTGCCCTGAACGATAAAAGGAATTGTGTGTGGATCAGCGCCGAGTTTTTTCTCCTCAGGAGACTCATATCCGATTTCAATTTTAATAAGATTCAGCTTTGCCTGGCGCACTGCCTTTGCTCTGGCAGGAAGTGTTTCTTTGGACTTCCCGCTCCCGATGCCTATGTGTCCTTTCTTATCACCAACTACTGCCATTGCTGAAAATGTAACTACGTTGCCTTCCATAGTCTTCTTCTGCGTTTGTCTCCACGCACGACGCTTGCCGCCGCCGAATTTACCTTTTGCCTGACCGACTAACAATAAGTCGCTCTCCAAACGAGCGACAGAATCTATAATTTCAGGCTCCAGAACTTTTCTTCCGGAAGACAATATTTTATCAATATCTTTCTCCTGACCTGCCTTGACCATCCTGCCAAGAGCGGTCTTTGGTATCCATGCATCCAGTACTCTCTGCCTTTCTGCTTCAGGATCTTTTTCTCTTCTTCGAGCGCGCCCCCCTTCGTGTGTAGGTGCGACAGGCAATGCTACCTCTGACTTTTCAAGCTCCTTCTCCAGTTTTGCAATTTCTTCTGGAACAGGCTCAACCAAATCTTTTGGTTTGTTTTTTGTTTCTTTTTCTGCCATATTATAATGCCTTCTTTACTTTTGTAAATATGTCTTTTATATTTGTATTACGCTCAAAATCCTCTTCAATAGGAAGAGCTTCTTCTCCGCAAAGCACTGGAAGTCCTGAATCTACTAACCCCTTTACCACTGCATAGATTCTTGACTTTTGAATATTTCTGTGCATCCCCAAATCCACAATTGCATCTTTAATCTTATCTTTAGCCTGTTTACCGACGAAGAAACCGGTAAGATATGCTGCAGACAGGTTCTTTAGACTGCCTGCCTGCGCCTCTGGCCAGCCTTTCATCAGCAATACTTTTGACGATGTTCCAAAAATGACTTGGTCTTGGGCAAGATTACTTGTGACTATCTGAACAATCACATATCTATTTGTCTTTCTGATTACAACTCTTGGCTTGCCTGACTTAAGCAACTCAAGGCGCGCTTTATAGTCTGTTCTTGCTTCCAAACGACGTCTTCTTACTGAGCGTTTCATATTATTCTTTTTCAGATGACGCGATATGCTCCTTCATATGCGCTTTATTACGATAAATGCTTGCCCTGATTTGCTTTCTTAATGTGAAATACTGTTCAGAAGTAATTTCACCGTGTTTTTTAAGCTCGGCAATGTAACTTCTTAACTTTCTTGTCCTTTGAATATAAATGCGTTTACCTGATTTTACTTTCTTGCGGATACTACCCATTCTACGACGAGTTTTGCGCTTTTCAACTGTGCGCTTGCCTACAATTTGTGCTATTGAAATCGCTCCTGAATTGAAAAGATCCCGAATGTCCTGCTTTGTGATTGCTTCCTTTATTTCATCAAGGCGCTCTTTGTTAAATATGACTCTTCCTTTTCCTACACCAAGCACTCTTGCTGCCAATGCTTTCTTCTTGTCTAATTTCATGATGTACTCTCCTTATTTTCTGCATTTGCTACTTTAATCCCTTGCTCTTGTGCGCGCTTTAGAAGAGCAATTTTCTTTTTTGCACCAACACGTGCGATTATTGCAATATCTGCCTTAGAAAGTGCATCGAGTTCGCGCAAGTTATGGACGAGACGCGGCAAAAGACCAAATATCCTGCCTGCGTGCACACGCGGACTTGCGTACCCCATTGAAGGTGCACAAGGATAACCGAAACGCTTGCGGCGAATCTTGCTATGGCGTCCGCGTGGACGACGCCACTTCTGCAACTTTTTCCTGTTTTTCCCAAGACGAGAGTGCCTGACTGTATCTGAACGTAAAAATTTAGGTCTGCGCGATGTCATAAGCTCCTCCCTGGTTTTGTAACAATATAAATGCCATCCTGAAATACGCGACGGTCACGATTGCGCACTTTTGTTGCTTTCTCAATATTAGCTGCTGTCTGAGCTGCAAGAGTGATATCATAAGAGACTACTGTTATCTTCTGTCCTTTTATTTCTACATTTGAGCCAGGCATTATTGCTGCATATCGAGGAGTCTTTTCTCCGAGGAAATTGTTGATAGAAAGTCGTGTGCCCTCAACTTTTAGAGTCATGGGGAAATGCACATTGCAGGCTTCAAGAGTATATGTAAACTTTTCCTGTAAGCCCTTGAACATGTTCCTGATATGTGCTACCAATGATTGCATAAACATATTATGCGTCCTGTTTCCCTTAGAACAGCTCAACAAAATCTTACTGCCGAAAACCTTTGCTTCTATTTCTGAATTTTCAATCTCGCGCATGAGCGTTGTGCCATCTTTAGTGCATTTGATAAGATGCCCAACTGTTTCGCAAGTGATGTCTCCGGGAATCTCAATTTCTTTTTGTATTTTCTGTTTCATGTTAGTAAAAGTATGCCAGAAGGCTTCCCCCTATATTTTTCTCTTGCGCGGTCTGATGAGTCATTAAACCTTTGCTTGTGGATACTATAAGTATACCGATATGCTTTGCAGGAAGATATCTTTTCACATAATTATCTAGTTCCACAACCTGAACCATAAATCTAGGTTTTATCGCATTGCATCCATTGAGCTTGTCTAGTTCTACAGTAAGGGAACGTCCGTCTACTGCATAGTGCTTGATATATCCCTTGAGTTTTGCAATAGCCAGCACTGAAAGCAAAAGCTTTGAATGATGAGTAATCATGATTCTGTGAGCGCGTGCTCGCTTTGCATTCATTATCTTATTCAGCGCGTCTGCAACAATGTCGTGACTCATGTTAGTTATATTTATTGAAACCAATGTCTTCCGCAATCTCGCGGAAACACTGACGGCACAAATTTAGATTATATTGTTTGAGGTGTGCACCGAAACGACCGCAACGCTCGCACTTCCTTGAGGCAATGCCTGTCTTGCGCTCTTTTGGTTTATTGAATCTTGTGAACTTCGCCAAAACTACAGGCTTGCTTTTCAGCTGGCGTGCAACCTTGCTCCAATCACTTGCTGTCATTTTATTTAAAACTTGTTTTAAAGCTCTCCTCCATGAATTTGATTATTTCCTCTTTTCTTACGTACTGCTTATGCGGTACTGAGCCTGTCTTTATCTTCCTGCGTTTCACACGAAGACCTGAACGGACAAAGACAATTGTAGTGTTAAATCCGCGAATTCCGATATCTCTCTGATATTCAATGCCTGGGATTTCTATATATTCCTCAATACCAAACGAAACATGATTATCTGCAACCTGCTTCTTCGACATCTTATTTTCAATCGCGCCAAGCAAACGCCTCAAGAGTTCTATTGCTTCTTTCCCACGTATTGTGACTCTTGTGCCGACTTCAAGACCAGGGCGCACGTTAAAATCCGGAATCCTCTTGCTAGTTGTAATAATCTGCGCTTTTTTTCCTGTCACAAACTCCAGGAGCTTTTTTGCCTTGACAAGGTTCTCTGCAGTTGCCCCTGCGCTCACTATTACTTTCTCAATAAAGACTGAACGCATAGTGTTTGCCGCTGAAACAGCAACGGTGGCTGTTTTTCTGACAATTTTTTGCGCCATTTTAATTTGTCACAATCAACGCGTCATTCGTGAGTGTTGTTTGCTCTCCATTATATTCGATAGTAACTTGTTTGCCCTTGATTGAGAGCACTTTTGCTGTTGTTCCCTGATGCTTTCCCTTTGTGATAAATACATTCTTTCCTTTTTCAAAAGAAAGATGTCCATTTATCTTATTCTCCTCATCAAGATATAGCGAGTCATTAATTTTTATGGCTTCGTTATTTGTCACAATATTAGTGCCATCGTGAAGATTGAGCTGTATTTTTCCTCCAGAAACAAGGCGCTTGTTTAAGACCTTAAGCAGTTTGTCTTCAGGCTTCTTCAACTCTTTAAATACAAATTTTCCTGTTGGGAGAAGAGTAAGGCGGTAAGGCTTGTCAGCTTCAAGCTGTCCGAAAAGTTTAACGCTTTCATGCAAGTCCTTAACCTGACGAGCGTTGAGTTTGAGCTTTTTGTTATGAATCATTGATTTGACTTCCCGTGCACTCTCTGCCAAATTGAGCATATCCCTAACAGCAATGAGAACAGGAACTGCCATTGTGTGATGGCTCGCAGCTCTGACTACATATTTTGTTCCCTTGCGGGGAAGAGGCAATCTTTTGCTCATTTGCTGTCGTTTTTGATGCATTTATTCTCCTTATTTCTTCTCTGACTTTGCAATCTGAGAAGGTGATTTAGCCTTCTGCAGTTATTTCTCTTTTGGTGACTCTTGCGGCTTTTGAGATGCGCCTTTCTTTGCACGAGCAAGTGCAGTTATACGTTCTTTATCTTCTAATACTAATGATTGAATCTGCACAGCGCGTGGGTGCAAAGGTGCTGCGACTTTTGTACCATCGCGTTTTGTATGCTGTAAACCTTCAAGAACTATTCTGGTTTTCGCAAGATTGAGAGAAACTACTTTGGCCTTCTTCTTCTTGAATTGGCCGCGCATAACAAGCACCTCATCCCCTTTCCTGAGGGGAAGACTTCTCTTGCCATACTTTTTCCGTAACTCTTTTGACAATTGGGCGCTTAAAAACTTATGCCTAAGGTGCAAAGGTGCATTGTATCTGTATTTTCTTTGCTTTCTTACCTGCGTGCTGGAGAGCCAAGATGTTGAAAATGAAGATTTCATAACACATGCTGCGCGAGTTTCGCGACCTCTTTCCAGCGTTCATGAACCTCGCGGGCGACAGGACCTTTGATAAATGTGCCCTTGGGATTTCCTTTTTCATCCTTGAGAAGAGCGACTGCATTATCCTCAAAACATACACGCTCGCCAGTATTGCGACGGTAGGGCTTTTTCTGCCTGATAACAACTGCGTCAAAAACTTGTCCTTTCATGTCTGGCTTTCCTGCTCTGACTGAAACCTTGACCCAGTCACCTACTTTCGCAAACTGCTGCCTGCCTTTACGGGATTTGCCATGTTTTACTCCAGTGATACGGACCATGCGAGCGCCACTATTGTCTGCTGCGACAACCATTGTGCCGATATTCAAGCCGCGCGTCACACGGGCGGTTATTGCTTTCATATTTTTAACTCCTCTGCTTTAGTTGTTTCCTTGACTTTTGCGGAAACAGATTGTGCTGTTTGTCCGCCCATTTCGCTAACTGAACGAATCCTTTCCACAACAACGAAATGTATAATCTTGCTAAGAGGGCGGCACTGTTGGATACGAATGTAATCACCGAGTTCAATATGCATTTTTATTGGCAAACGGGCGTGTAAGCGAGTCTTCTTCTTGTAGAAACGCTGGTACTTCTTAACATAAACTGTGCGCTCAAAGTCAACTACGACGCGGGTTGAGAATTTCTTTACCACAAAGCCCTCAAATGTACGCCCATGTGTTCCTACTGGGTGAGTTGCGGCTCCCGCTACGACAGAATGTGTTTGTACTTCCTGTTTCTTCTTGTGCGGTTTTTGTTTGTTTGCCATGATTAATCTGAAATTGATTTCTCAACGAATCCAAGCTTGACGAGTATCGGTCTTACCATCTTCTTATGGTTGCCCTGAAGTTCTACAATGTGATCCTTGACTGTGCCGCCGCACGCCAGCTTTTCCTTAAGCTGTTTGGCAATCGCTTTGATATCTACGCTGCTATCGAAACCCGAGACAAGTGTAGTGATCTTGCCGTAGCGGCGAGCGACTGTTGATATAGTAATCTTTTGATCACTTTTTGCAATTTCCTCGAAAACTCCCGCGTCTGTTGGTAAGCCAAATCTTGGATCGATATCCATTACTTCTGAGACGCCTCCGGTTGTATGGACGCGCGACGCGTCATAAGACGCGCAATAGTCCTTTTAATTTCTTTGGTCTTGGCAGTTGCACGGTGGGCAGTCACATGCGCTTTTGTTAATTCCAGTTTAAGTTCTTTGAGTCTTGTAGTTACTTCGCTAATATTCATCTTGGAGATATCCTGTCTTTTAATCAGAGCCATTCTTCTTTTTCCTCCTCTTCGATGATTTCTTAACTGTCAAGACTGTCGTGTCTTCCTGAACAATAGGTATATGTGCCTGAGCAATTTTTGCTCTAAGTGCGTCGTCTATTACTATACGGTCATGAATATGCGCATCCGGCGGCAATATACTGACTTTGATACCTGTGACTCCTGCAATATTTATTGCCTGAGCCATGGCACGATCTACGACTTTTGCAGGATTGCCTGTTTTCTTAAGATACCCCTGTGCAAATCTCCAGCTTTTTGCACGCTCACTTGGCAAGCGTCCGGAGAGCACTATTTCTACGCCTAACGCACCTGTACGCATAATCTCCTGAAGCATCTTGTACGCTACAACCTTAAACTTAAGTGAGCCCTGTCTTTCAAGTGAAACAGCAATCTCGTCGGCGACTAACTGGGCATCCAATCGCGGCTCTCTTATTTCCTTTATTTCAATATGAGGATTATCAAGCTTAAACCTTCGCTTCAAAACGCGTGTCAACTCATCAATCTTCTCTCCACGACGACCTATAACTAAGCCAGGCTTGCTTGTAGCGACAATTATTTTTTCCCCGATTGGAGTGTATTCAATCGCGACAGAGCTGATGCGCCCTTTTCCAAGCTCGCGCTTGATATATTCCTTAACACCGAGTTCCTCTTTCTTAAAATTGACAAATTTTTTCTCTTCCATTATTTCTTCTTCTCCTGCTTCACAGGCAGTGCGACTTCACGCGCCTTTATAACGATATGGGTTCTTTTAAAACGCGCGCCGCCCTTTTTCTGAGGTCTTGAAGCCCAGCTTGCTGAAGCGAATGTGATGCGCGCCTTGTCTGGAGCGAGATCTGATACGGCAATATTTCCCTTAAGACCTTTCAGAACAGATATGAAAGCTTTTGAAGCGTTGATAGGATATCTTCCTGACATCATTCCATGCCGATGAGGTATCTCTCCTTTGTAAGGCACTGCTTTCTTGAACTTAAGCACCTGCTCAAGATCCGCAATCGCTGACTCAACAGACTTGTTCTTTATAAATGAACAGATATACATTGAGTGTTTCTTTGAGATTGACAAGTTGAGACCGCGGGCGACTGCTTCTTCTTTCTTTGAAGGTTTCGCAGGAGCAGGCTTTGGAGGAGTTGGAGAAGTAGATTCAGAAGAAGGAGATGAGGAAGGAGTGGCAGGCTGCATAGTTGAGGAATGTGCTGAAAGGGATGTTGTTGAGATAGTGTTAGGCTGAGAGGCAGGGACTTGAGATGGTTTCACTGCATTTCCTGCTACCTTGCGTTCTTTCTTTTCAGATACGTGAAGTGGTTTGAGTTGTTTTTCCATGTTTATTTCTTATCTGTCTTTGAGCCTTTTGTTGCGCCAATGCCTGCTGTGCCGTGCGTTACTTTCACACGAGTAAGAGCAAACTCTCCAAGACGGTGACCTATCATTGCAGGAGAGATTAAAACATCATTGAATGATTTACCATTGTAGATTCCTATTGTCATGCTGAGCATGCGAGGCATGATAACGAGGTCACGAAGATGAGTCCTTATCTTCTTTCGTTGCGAAATCTGCTGCTCACAGTGCTGTATGAATTTCTCATGTGCTTGAAAATTCCTCAAAACTGAACGCCTGCTTCCAGATGGAAGATATTGCGCAACCTCACGGACAGAGAGTTTCTTCAAATCTTCTAATGGCTGTCCACGATAAAACACTTCCTTGGATTTTAGTATTACTTCCTCAACCATTTTATGCTCGCCTCCCTGTTCTGCTTGGGCGTATGTGACCAACTCTTGCTCCTGGTGGCGCGTTGCGTTTGGCAATCTTTGACTTGATTCTCTTGCCTCTGCCTGAACCGAAAGGATGATCTACTGCGTTCATTTTTACTGCAGATGTGCGCGGCCAGAGCTTGTTACGTGCTTTCATCTTGTAGAACTTGGGACCTGCCTTTATAAATGGTTTCAAAATTCTGCCTTCTCCTGCAATTGTGCCAAGAGTAACGCGACAATCGCCACTCACAATTATCTCTTTCTTGTTTGGCATAAGCAATGAGACTTTGTTATGCTCATAGAACTTAAAGACAACTGCGCTCGTCCCAGCTGCACGCACCATTTTTCCACCATCGCCAGGATTATTCTCAATATTATAAACATGAACACCAATCGGAACATGTTTTAGCATGATGACATTTCCTTCTTGTGGTGTGGCTGCAGCTGCAATTGTAATCTTCTGTCCTGACACTGCACCATTGAATGCAGGATTGTAGAAAACTTCATTCTTTAGTTTTAATTTTAATAGAGGCGCGGAGTGAGCGGATGAATGGAAGATTGACAAAATCTCTGCCTCTCCCTCTCCTATCGGATATTTTACCTTATAGATGAACGCGCGCTTTCTTGCCTGATATGAAAGACTTCCGTGACCTCGTGCTTGAGAGATAATGCGCTTACCCATTTTAAATCATCCCCAGCTTTGTTGCAACATCAATCGCCGGATTCTCCTTTATAAGTTTAACATATGCATATTTCTGATTGTTCTTAATCATTGTACGAATCGCGACGACCTTGACTGAAAAGATGGATTCAACTTCTTTCCTAATCTCTGGCTTGCTGGCCTGACGAGGTGCGGCAAACAAGAGTGTATTCTCCATATCAATTAACTTTACCGCTTTTTCAGAAGTAATTGGCTTAAGCAACATTTTGCAACTCTCCCAGTGATTCTTTAGTATAAAGTGTGAGACGACCAAGAGGATATAAGTCTGCAATCTGCAATTCGCGTGCGCTCTTGACTTCTACGCCAGCGCACCTGACATGCTCGTTTTTTCCAGTGATGATAAGCAGTCCTGCATTCTCTTTGTATTTTCTGCCGCGAAGTTTGCCTTTTCCAGGACGTACTTCCTTGCTCTTGAATATATGTGAAGCTGCTGAACCAAATATTGCTTTTAACGCTGCGTGCATTGCTTTTGTCTTTGAAGGGAGTGATTCGACGACTGAGGGATTTAATGTTGATGATGAGAGATTGGAGTATCTCTTTTTAATCCATGTTTGACTGAAAGTTGCTGCAAATGCGCTGTGCCATGCAATTTTTCTTTCTTTTATGTTAATTTTATGCAGTGTGTGAACTCCTTTTGGTGGATGCGCTCTTCTGCCTCCACGAGTGTTTGCCACTTCTGCACCAACCCAGTAAAATTGTACGCCGCGACGCCACATAACTTTACGAGGTAAACGAGATATACCTTTTCCATAATGCCCTTTCCACTCATGTCTCCTGTGAGAAATTGTACCAGACGCAGAGTGCCTCTTGCCTGCTTCTTTGTAAGTGGAATATGGCTGCATTCTTGCGAATTTATCTGCTTCTACATATTTTGCAACAATATCTTCTCTGATTGGGACAGTGAATAATGCCGGCAGTTCTACATCTCCTTTCTTATTTCCCTGTGCATCATATATATTCGCCTTCATAAAATCAGCTCCATGAATTCATACTTTTTCTTTACCTGCTCTTTTGTAGGGCGCAGTGCAGGAGTTATAAGAATCTGCCTCTTCGGAGGACCCTGAACACTGCCCTTAACTATAATATATGAAGTCTGCACTTTACCGTAATTCTTAAACCCTGTACCTGGATTGATATTTTTTTCTACAATAGTATTCAAGTTGATTGCCCGCAAGTTATAATGCACTCTAGTAAACATACCTAGCTGTCCTGCCTGTGGTGTGCGGAAAGTGACGCGAGCAGGATGCCATGGTGCCAGAGATCCTGGGCGACGAACGCCTTTTTCAGACTTGTGTGCTTTCAATGTTATACCAAAGCGCGGAACAGCCCCTTCAAAACCCTTGCCCTTGGTCAAACCGCGGACGTCGAGAAGCGAGAACTTAAGAACATCTTTTACCGTAATCTCTTTACCAATCAGACTCTTGACTAAATCCAGCTTATTTCCACCGCCTATCGCAAGTTCAGCCATGTCAGGTGTTTTTTTCACGTTTGTCTGATGCGCTAACGAATAAACGAGAATACGAATGTCGTCGTAGACTGGCGGAATTTCAAGCTTTCCTGCTGCCTTCGGAACACGGACAACTTTCTTGAGCAATGAATCTGTTGAGACAACTACCTCTTTTATTACCTGCCCATGATTATAGAAACGCACTGAAAATATCTTCATATTTGGAGTTTCCAGAATTGTTACAGGAATATAGATGCGTTTGTTTGCAGTCATGGATTTATCTGTAGTATCCTTAACCAATGCTGTAGCCATGCCAACCTTATAAGCAATAAAACCCAGAATTCCCTCCCCTTTTATGGGCTTCCAGTTCACACTGGGGAGAAAATGTTCTGCCCGTTTACGTGGCCAGAACTGCAGGCTTCCTGCGCGTGGTTTTGATAACTTTGCCATCGTTGATTGTCATTGTAAATAGAGTCAACTCCTGCTCTCGGAACATACGCCTGAATAGACGCTGCTTTTTATTGTGTTATCAGCACGGGAAAAGCTCTCTGCATTCAATCTGATTCTTGTATGTGAGAAAAAAAGGGTTTATAAGCCTTTCTTACGCGATTCATGTGTGAAGGTTATGAGTGTTGGTTAGTGTCATAGTCGTAAAACCTATTAACTCCTGATATTTATTATTTTTATGAAAAATAAAAGAGCTGAAATTTGTGAACTAGATGTCGTGCGACTAAGAGTAAACATTTACTCTGAAGGATTGCAGAAAGGAGACTGCGGTCGTGTTGTTATGATTTATCGTATATAAATTATATACGACCTTAATCCATTATACCCTCTCGTTCCTCTCTTGCTGCGGAGTTCCTCGGCTAAAGACCTGCGGACTTCCTCGCTGCGGAGTCGCTGCGCTAACTCGTGGAAAACCTGGGAAAGATGCAGACGTGGAATTTGTTGATACGCGCACAGGAAAGATTACTCTGGTGATGATTCCCCTAAGATGGTTGGAACATGTTGAAGGGAATCATGAAGAATAAAACGAGGGGGAGTTTCCGGAAGGGGGCCGGCAAAGCCCCCCTCGTGCGTACTTTAGGTCATGGGTATGAGTCACCTCCATAGGTTGTTACTCTAATGAAATATCTCCTTTATTAATAAGTTCAGAAAGAATGTTCAAGAAGCTTCTTCCACAAGACTTAAAAACGAAGAATACAAAAAAAGTGTATGGGTGATGTTTACCTCATTCCAGCGTGGTTTCTCGGATTTGATGCGGCAATGAATCTGCTTTTTAGTATAGTGACTTTTGCTATAGCACTTGTTGCACATCATGTTTATCGCATATCTGCAGAAAGAAATATCAGACATCTAAGCGCAGGATTCCTGCTTATTGGCCTCTCTTACGCGCTTTGGGCGCTCAATCACTTAGTATTGGTAGGAAACATTACGGGCGACATTATAGTCTTTTCCTTGGTGGGTTTGCCGACGTGGTGGAGCTTTACATTTTATCTGCATATGGTTCTATTTGTCAGTGGTTTGGCAACAATTACCTATGCTACCCTCAAAGTGCGCCGTGGTGATATCTATTATCTTCTCCTTGGACTTTCATTGCTGGTTATTGCGAGCAGTTTTAAAACATTTGCCACGTTCCGCATAGTATCTATGTTTTTACTCTCATTTATCGCTTATCATTCTTATAAGGAGTATCTCTTCTTTAGAAACAGGAAGACTCTTGCAGTTTGTGGAGCTTTTGTGCTGCTTTTTGTCAGTAGCATCATGCTTATTTTTGCCGCGAGTTATTCTGATGCTTATGTAATTGCACAGCTCTTCGAGCTTGGGGCATATAGCCTTCTTTTGCTTATTTTACTCCGCAATATACTAAGGTATGGCAACAAAAAAAAGAAACCGTCTTGAAGTTATTAGGGATATTCTGACGGTTATAAAACAGAAAAGTGGCATAGTTAAGCCCACGCATATATTGTATAAATCTAATCTTTCGTATGCAATGATGGAAGAATATCTTAGCGAATTAATTGAGAAAGAGTTTATCTTAGAAGAAATACGTGCAGGACACAAGGAGTACTCAATAACGGAGAAGGGTGTCCAATATCTTAACAAATACCGCCTTATTACAGAATTCAGCGAGTCGTTTGGTCTGGGATGATTATCTTCGAAAACTTATTTCCCTCAATATAATTTAATTGAAGTTAATTTAATTGAAGTAATACTCTAAAAATGCATTGCCTGTTATAACCCCGCCTGTCGGGGCAGTCGTCGTTGGAGTTGTCTGACTGCCAGTGCCTGAAGAACTGCCTGAACTCGTTGAGGTACTGCTAGATGTGCTTTCAGAAGTAGAGCCCGATGAGCTTGAGCTTCCTGACGATGTACTGGTTGATGTGCTTGTGGAAGTACCTGTAGTTGTTCCTGCTGACGTGCCGGTAGTTGTTCCAGAGGACGTTCCTGTATTTGTTGATGTCCCAGTTGATGTCCCGCTTGTTGTTTCGCCACTCGGTGGCTGCGTGTTTGTCGGAGGTTGCTGTCCTTCTTGTGGTCTAAAATCTGTCGGGGGCTGCTGTCCTTCTGGTGGGCGTTGTTGTTCAGGAGGTCTAAATTCCTCACGCCGCTCTTCGCGTCGCTCTTCATCAAAGCATCGGCATGGATTACTGCCTCCAAACCCGCAATCCCATCTTCCTCCCTTTGCGCGGCACTCACGCGCGAAATTCTCAGTATAATCTCTCATATCTTTAGAGCGTGATTCACTCTCCGCGCGCATCACTTTCTCGCATGATTCACGTGTTGTTGCGCCTGCTTTGACACATTGTTCAGGGAAATTCTTGCCTTGTCCTTTTCCAGAACCTGCAGCACGATCCTCTCTAAAGACAGAATCATCGTTGAAACTACCAAAGTTTTCAGGACCCTGACCGGGGAAACCTTCTCCCTGTACCTGATTGAACATTTCCTCAAAGCACTTAAGCTTTTCATCTTTGTTCTCAACAGCATTGCAGTTCTTACCAAAGGCAAAGCCACGACCTGGGCCACGATTTGGACCTTCGTTTTCACGCTGTGAACGCATAATCTCATCACACTTGCGGAAGACACTTTCAGGGCGCTCGCACGTCAAGCCAGCATCCTTGCATTCCTGTGCAAGATTATTTTCGCACATATATTTACCACAAGCCCTATGGTCTTTCAATCCTTTTTCTATACATTCAGGAGGAGCATTTGCTAAAAACATTAATTTCTCGCATGACTCTCGCATTGTCCTTTCAGAAGTAAAATCAATCTTCCCCTCTTTTGCTGCGGTTATACATTCTTCAGGAGCATGCTTCTCAAACATGACGCGCATGCATTCTTTTGGTGTTTTTGCACTTGCTTTCTTGCACTCTGGAGGCATAAACTTATCAAACTGCTCATCTCGTACACCGCCTTCAATTTCTTCTAATACGTCTTGCAAATGTGGCGGTAAGAGATCGCCCATGTCTGCCGTAGCTTCTTCCATAATTCCACAAGCTTCTTCATCTCCCTCGTCGCACTTTGTAGCAAGCGGAGCGATAAGCGAACACTTATCAGCAAATGCAGAGACACTAATGGCTTTACAATTGCAATCTCTGCCTTGCGTCTTCATGCATTGTCTCATTGTGGCGCCAAATTCACGCGCTTCTTTTCTCTGTGCATCTGTCCATTGTTTACCTCTCTTCTTTAACCACTCAGGAGAATCTTTATTGATATTGCATGTTTGAGCCGCTCTTACCAGATCAATCTTTATTAACTCGCTGCAGAGTTTATTAATTGTGTCTGCGATCTTAGCAGCATCTGCAACGCGCTTGCCTTCGTCTCTTACTTCATCGATAAATTCTTTCTTTTGTTCTGCGGGAATCTGCGATTCAATCTCCTTTAGTGCATTATTTATCGCAGCAATTGCGCGCTCTACCTCTGCTTTGTCTTCAGGAGCAACATTCTTCTCAAGATTTGCAGCATATTCTTTATAGCGGGCGAGTGCGATTCGTGCCGAATCATAATCCTTCCTCTCGACCATTGCCTTGATTTGGGCAACATTCTTTTCAAGGTTTACAACGTCACTGCGAAACTTACTCAAAACATTCTTCTCTACCCAATAAAAATTGCTGTCTGGCGTGATGCCTGCTCCGACACTCAATTGTGCATCGGCATTGGCAGATGTATCTGTGCTTGTCTTGGTTTCTGAAGTAGAAGTTTCATTCGCTGCTAGAACAGAAGCAAGCGAGAGAGTAAGGAATAATGCGACGATAATAACTGTAATAAATGTATGAACACCCTTTTGCTGCATTGTTTATTTAAACTTTAGGAGTATATAAACTTTTGTGAATCCTCTCCGATTTTAACGCCTGCCAGATTGCTAGAATTGCCAAGAGTATAGAAAGCACAAGAAGAGGATAGCCGAACAAAGAGAAGCGCCCAATGGAAATAATCTGCGACGAAACAAATAAACCTGCAACTGCCCAGGCAGCAGTAATCATTGATTCTTTACTAAATTTGTTATATTTCACGAATTTTATTAACGTTTGAGATATATAAATTTGAGCGCTTCTTCAAGCGCAGATTTCATACCCGGACAGAAACCGTGATTGCAGCCATTGTGTTTATAATAAATGGGAATTAGTGGAAATCCGCACTAAACTCCCCCCCTACACAAACGAGAGTCACATATCCTGCTCGATTCTTGGAGCCAGGACAAAAGAAAGCATGACGTTGCCTGTTGGAAAATCAATCCTCATTGGATGGTCTTCGGAAAAACTAAGAGTTACGCGATTGGATATCTTTGTGCCTTTCACGAATTTATTGAGATACTCCAGAGAAAAGCGTGCCTTGGCAGTATCAGAGTAAATTTCCACTTCATCTGAAGAGAACTCTGCCCGAGCGGAGTTGAGACCATGTGCTTCGACAATAAATTTCGTCGGTTCTGTAAAGAATGTGCAGGCATCTGCAACAATAAGGCAGTCTTCAACAACTTCTGCGAAAGCATCTGAATCCATCTTGATTACTGACTTGAACTCCCACTGGGGCATTTCCTTATCTTCTGAATCTATGTCCAGCAATGCTAGCGTGAAATCTCTCTTGATTCGGTCGTGAATGCCTATTTTCAGCGTATTGTCTTCACGAGCCAAAGTAAGAGACGAGCCAGGCTTGCATCTACGTAAGACTGCTTTTAAGTTTTCAAGATTGACTCCGAGAATCTCATCTTTCTGCAAATCAAATTGTGTAAAAAGGTCAGCAGGCATTTTGAAATAGACCATCGCAACATTCGCAGGATCGATGGCAGTCAGCATTACTCCGTCTTTTGTAACTTTAAGGCGGACTTCTACTACTAGTTCAGAGATAATCGAAACAAGGTCTGTAAATATTTTCGGGTTCTCTAATTTTAATTGCATGAACATTTAGACCAAGAGAAGCTTTTAAGTTTTGTTGTGCTCTAAATCTATTGTAATATCGTGAAAGACGTAAAGAATTATCCAGAGCTATAATCACTCAAAGAGAGAACAACAAATAATAAATAACACGTTTTCTTATAAACAAGATGAGTAACGAGAATACTTCAATGTCTGAGAAAGAGATGCGAATTCGTGCAATCACAAAGCTCTATTATTCGCAGCCGAAAGTACAGGAGGCACTACTGGTGTTTGGCGCAGGAAGAGAGGTTGTACCCCGTTATTTTGAAGGATTTGGAAAGAGACCGGATATGCTGCAATACCCTGCAGATATCATGGGACTTGTCAATAAGGGGGCAACTTCATTTCACGCCTCGGAAGAAATCTGGCGCGATCCATTAGCAATAAATTCTGATATGAGTACTGCAGAATTGGTTACATTACGAACCTCGTGGGACCTTCTTATTGATGTAGACTCACCTTTTTTAGATTGGTCTACTATTGTTGCCCAATTACTATTGAATGCACTGGAAGGACATGGCATTAAACAGTACGGCTTAAAATATTCCGGAAGCAAAGGGTGGCATATTATAGTCTCTGGCGCGGCATTTCCCGAGACATTCGAGGGAATCAAGATGCAATCAGGTTTCCCTGAGTGGCCGCGCGCAATCTGCAGATACTTGATGTATTCCATAAGAAATGAATACAATCGCCGCGTGACTGAATTTATGCCTTCAATGGAAGTGATTCAGCAACGTACAAACAAAACTAAAGAGGAAATTGTTCAAGCTCCGTGCCCTGAATGCGGCATTCCTTCAGAGAAAGGACTTTTGACGCATTATCATTGTGACGACTGCGGTTCTGAAATTACCCGCCCAAATGTTAAACGCAACGGAAAAGAATTGCGTTGCATCAATTGCCCCGGCAACCTCAAGGTTTTGCGAATAGAGGAATATTTCTTTTGTCCTGCATGCAAGACTCATTCATATACTTCAAGAAGTTCCAGTGAGGGCGGCAAAGTAACTTACACCAAAGAATCGCGGCAACGTGAAAGCCAATTTTCTGCAGCATTCAGCGAGCAAGTCTCTGGAGAGGTCATTGGAGGCTCGGACCTTGTTCTGGTAGCACCAAGACACTTATTTCGCATGCCTTATTCTCTTCATGAAAAAACTGCTTTAGCAAGTGCAGTTTTAACAAAAGAAGAGATTGCTCATTTTACTCCGCGTGATGCAAACCCTCTTAAAATTAATATTCGTCAATATTTACCTATTACAAGAAACGGAGCAGCGACCCGGCTTCTTGCAGAAGCAATTGCATGGAAACACAAACAGGACGCACGAGAGGTCAATGTTACGCAAAAGAGTTATGCTGGGAAGAGTTTTGAGAAAACTGAATTAAAAGGAGTAAGTGAAGATATGTTCCCGCCGGCAATTAAAAAACTCCTCAATGGTGTGCCGGATGGAAAAAAACGCGGGCTCTTTATCCTTATCACTTTTTTGCGCTCGTGTGGTTTTGCCCCAGATTATATCAGCACAAAAATTAATGAATGGAACACAAAAAACCAGCCGCCTTTGAAAGAGGGTTATATCAAAAGCCAATTAGACTGGCATTTTCGTCAGAAAAAGAAGATTTTGCCTCCGAACTATGATAACGGCGCTTTCTATAAAGACCTTGGCCTTATCAGCGGAAAACAGGATGTAAAGAATCCTCTTGTTGAAGTTGGGAGAGCGTTGAGAAAGGCAAACCTTCAGAATGTTAGACCTCAGGAACGATAGAATTCTTTATAAACAACTCCCTCCTGTCTTTAGTATGAAAAAAGGTGTAACGTTTAGCGTTTCTATCTGGTTAGTTATCCTTGCTGTAGCGATGGTTAGTGCTGTGAACCAGACTACAAATAATTCCAACACTACTGGAACAAGCGCTGCTACGGCTACTACCAGCAAGAACACTACGCAAACCCTGATTCCTTCAACTACGCAGACACCTCAGATTTCATCACAAGCGGAGAGCGCAAAAGTTGAACAAGCATACGCATGCCTACAAAATCTTGTTGTCAATAAAAGTACATTCTCTCTAGAGGAAGCAGCTTTTGGTGTGCTTGCACTAGGAGCTCAGGATAAACTAATTAAGACTATCCAAAACACTAAAAGTGAGCGCGAAGCTTGCTGGCCAAAAGCAGGATGTACTATTCGCGATACTGCGCTTGTTGCCCTGGCATATCAACGTGCAGGCATGCAGACTGCTGATATTGAGCGATGGTTGCAAAGCAAGCGCATCAGTCCAAGAGAACTGACATGGTATCTTGAAGTTGACACAAATCAACATGAGCCTTCCAGCTGCACTGTTAAGTATGATGGAAGATCTTATAATATGAATATTCAGGAGGATATGAAACTCAGTGACTCTGCTGGAAGCTGTCTACAACTCTCTGCTTCCGGTTACTGGATGACTATCTCTCCCAACTGTGCGGGAAAAGTCTTTGAAGTTTCATGCGATAAGGATTTTATAACTACAATTATCTACCAAAAAAATGGAGGAGAAACAGTCTATGTTTCTTCTGATACACACGCCGCAGCAAGTCTGGGGACAACTAGTGAAAGCGTGAATGTGAGCTGTCTATCGACAGGAGGCGGATGCGACTATCAAGGAACATTATGGGCTGCCTATGCTCTGCACAAGCTTAACAAAAATACTGCATCAATGTTACCCTATCTTGTTGCGCTTGCTGATGACACAACAAAATATTTTCCAAGTGCATTTATTTATATGCTCACTAAGGATCCTGATAAAGAATATTACGGACAAATAATCCAGCAGAGAAAGCAAAACCAGTTCTGGGAGTTTGTCAGCAATGGATACACGAGGTTTTATGATACAAGCATTGGTGTGCTTGCCCTTTCTACTGGTTCTGGAGAAAATAGTAATATAGTCAAGACGCAGGCATACCTATTGAGCGTGCAAACTAAAGAAGGATGCTGGAACAACAATCATTTCCGCGACAGCGCATTTATATTATACTCTGGCTGGCCGAAGTCCAAAATAGTGACAAGTGTTGGAAGTGCACACTTGCCTCAGTGCAGCGAGGGAGGATTCTCGTGCGAACGCCTTAGTGAATGTCTTGAATCAGGAGGTGTGAAGCATAGCTCATATGAATGCCAAGGAGGCAACATATGCTGCTCAGTCAAAGTTCAAAAACAAAACTGTGCGAGCCAACAAGGCTCTGTCTGTAAGGCTAACGAGCAATGCACTGGAAGCATTAGCGCGTCCAGCGATGGACAATGCTGTATAGGTTCCTGTAGTGCGGTTGTAGAAGAGAATGCATGTGAAATTACTGGAGGCATCTGCTCTTCAAGTTGCGGCAGTGATGAAAAGGAGACTAGTGAAGCATGTCCTGCGACGAATTCTATTTGTTGTGTTCAGGATACAGGAAAAGGGGTATCATGGTTCTGGGTCATTTTACTGCTTATTCTTATTGCGGCTGTTGTTGTTGCAATCATGAAAAGAGACGCGATTAAACTCTGGTGGTTCAAACGAAGCGGGAAAACCAGCAGTATGCCTATAGTTCGTCCAGGATTTCCGCCAAGCGGGAGCGCAGGAGTCATGAGAGCACAGCAGAGAATGATGCAGCCACAAGGATTTGCGCGACCAGGAATGCGAGCACAGGTACGTCCTGCTCAACAATTGAAAGATCATGAGATGGAAGAGACTATGCGAAAGCTGAAAGAAATGAGCGGTTGACGGACAAGTTTATATATAATCTGTAACTAAAATATTCATGCGAATATTAACTGCTATTGTGTGCCTGTTTATTTTTTTAATGATGCCTGTTTCTGCTGTGAGCACGACGCTTGAACAAAAGTATATGGCTGAAGAAACAATGATTGGACGAATCGAAGGCGCGCTATTCTCGCCTATTAAGCCAGAACAGATTGAACTTCTGCGCGGACATGTAATTGTGCCGTTTGAACATGATGTGAAACAGCTCGAGAGCACAACATATTTATGGGGAAGAGCGCCGCGCTCGGAAGGAAATTATACTATGAGAATCAAAAACATTCAGACAGTGCAAGAAGGAATTGTTCAGGTGATAAATTATACGCATGATTTTTATGTTGACGGCATAATTGTACCATATGCTGTTAAACCGGGCTTTATCGGCGCGCAAGACGATTTTTCTGTGTTGATTGAATCATATAAAGATACAGAACAAACAATTTCAGTCAGCCACCCTTCGCCCCAATATATTGTGTTAATCCCCGGACAAACAAAATATGCTTTCTCTGTAAATCCTCTGCCAGTAAACACGATTGTCGCTATTGAAATAGGCAAGTACAAAATACCTGTATTTGTGCGCGGCAATAAATCTGGAGTTCAGGAAATTCAGAGCGTTTGGGTTGTCGAGCCTTTTCTGACCAGCGCTCAAGTGAGCGCTGGAAAGCCACTCCCTTCTTTTATGATTGCGGCTAAATATAGAGGCGAGAAGAACCTCAAAAATGTTGCTGTGCAGTATAATAAGTCCATTATTGAAGTAAATCCTGATTCATTCAAAAGCATCAAGACTAATGACAGCATTTCATTTAATATTAGTATTAAGCAGATTGTTAATGAAACAAGAACAGAAAAAATCAGTTTTGGAGTCGGGAACGAAACTTACATCTTGTCATTTTTAATTGAAGCGGCACCTCTGCCTGCGATGAATGAATCAAATGCAAGCAAAAACTCTTCTCTCCCGTACTGCTCACAACTTTCAGGTATTGTCTGCCGTGAGAATGATAAGTGCTCTGTAGAGACTGTGGCAAGCAAAGATGGGGCGTGTTGCGTTGGCACATGCGAACAACCAAAAGAGAAAAGCAAATCATGGATAGGCTATCTATTAGTTGGAATAATAATTCTTATTGGTGCAATTGCCTGGGCAAAATACAAAAAGGTAAAACCAAGAGACCCATTGCAGAGTGTCCTGCACGAAAAAAAGCATCCTTAATTGCTCGTATATAAAGAGATTTCCTAAGCCTTCGCTATCCCCACAGCAAGCTGATGGGGTATTACGCTCGGCTTCTAGACGGAAATCTCTAATTTCAAACTGGCGCAGCAAGCTGCAGGGTATTACACCCAGTTTGAAATAAACTATATACGACTTTAATCCATTATACCCTCTTGTTCCTCTCTTGCTGCGGAGTTCCTCGGCTAAAGACCTGCGGACTTCCTCGCTGCGGAGTCGCTGCGCTAACTCGTTGCAGCGCGCGTTTTCTTTACTTTTTTCCCAGATTGCTTCTTCACTTTCTTAGAAGGAGTCTGTGCCTGCGCAGAATTTGGCACTTGTGGGGTTATGTCTGGATGGCTTAAGAGCTGAGGAGCTTCCTGTTCTATTCTCTTGAGCAGAACATCTCTTTCTATCATCATGTTCTTTACGACAGCATCATAATTATGCAGGCGCTGCATCAGCTGGTTTGCAAATTGATTCAGTGCAGCGTTATCCAGCGTAATGCGCTCAGGATAAATTAGCTCGACATGTGAAGGCATATATGAAAACAGAACTGCAAAATACTTATCCAGAGAATCTATTTCCAATGTTACTTCAACGAATGAAGTATAAAGCTCATGCGCATTTGGCACTTTGACAGGCTCATGAAACTTTCTCTCTAAGACTTTCACATTTTTTTCACTTGCCAGCTTAGTTACAACGCTTGCCAACGCTTGCTGAACATTGGATGCGGGACGACCGAGCACTTCCATGACAATTTGAATCTGAATAGGCTCCATAATGGGACAGAGATAATGCGGTTTTTAAATTCGCCGTTTTCTGAAAAAATGTGCAAGCAAAGCAAGGAGAGTTATCGCACTTATCACAAATGTAGCTATGACAATTGATTGCTGCGCCCTATATTCTTTTGTATAAACTCTCTGCGGAGAGGATTTAGAAATCTTGAGCGTCGGCGCGGCAGCCTGTGGAAGAGCCATTTGAATGTCAGGTTTAGATGAAGTATTGGATATGACAATAGATTGACAATATTCATTGTAGTTTTGCGTGCCTTTCATTCTCAATCTAACACAAATAGAGGCGTTTGCTGCGGCGGTCTTCGCCCTTATTATAAACTCATTTTTTGTCGGGAACGCTTTGAGAAGATAATAAAAAGAGCTTTTCCAGCCAGATGAATATATCTGTGAGATTGTCGTGTCTCCATCTTCCACAAAAAGTTTAACATCATAGTCTCCTTCCTCCAGAGTTGAATCACGTATAATAACTGTAATATTTTCCTCGACCAGTGCATTCGAAGGAGCAGTTAGTGTGAGAGCACTCGTTATTGTTGTAAGAAAAATGGAAAAAACTGCAACTAAAAAACTAACATAGAGAATTCTAAAAATTGTATGACTTTTCTTGCGGAATTCTCTATCTGTATAATTCCCAAACAGAGCATAACCATGGGAATTATCGATAACCATAAGCCTCATTGTGCACAATCCTCCCTTCTGCGTCGAGAAGATAAAGCGTA
Organism: Candidatus Woesearchaeota archaeon; assembly: GCA_964554415.1. Lineage (GTDB taxonomy): Archaea > Nanobdellota > Nanobdellia > Pacearchaeales > GW2011-AR1 > JAGVXD01. The sequence goes on from CAZKON010000003.1 coordinate 22,998, forward strand.
TCCCTATCATTATTCCAGATTGAAGTACTTGAATCCCAGAATATTGCAGTATTGTTGTCTATGCCTTCGTGTGTATATATGACAATGCCGGTAGCTGCCTTTTCTTTGAAACGATATGATTTCCTGCTTTCATCCCTTATTGTCCAACCTGTAATATTTAATGCGCCGCAAACACTTTGCAGAACTACGAATTCTTCTTTTTCTTGAATCCTAGAGTTAATGCAACCGAAATAAGGAGAATGCTTCCAGAGACCTTTCTGTTCTGTAATTGCGCGGGACTCTGCGGATGCAAATTCCTGCGCTTCTGCGTCTTCCACTAAAAACTTTACTGCTAGACCTTGTGCAACTAACTCGTGATTTACATATTCGGGCGCATAAAGACGCACCAATGTACGTCCATATTTATCTATTCCCAGAGACTCTATAGTGACCTGTGATCCAGCAAAAAGAGATAAATATCTCTTGGCTTCCTCTGCACCAGGCGTTGAACTTTCCGGAGTGTTTATGTTGCTCAAGCGGAACGTTCTTCCATCTCCTCCAGTAAATGTATCTCCGTCTATAACTCTTGCAATAGTGATTTGCTCTCGTGATGGATGCGCGGGCAGAGCTATTAGTACGAAAAGAACAAGTGTTGAAGCAATGGTTACTATAAGTGCAATTTTCTTACGCATTTGGAATAACCTTATAAGGAGCAGCGAGCGTTGCACAAAATCTTTCAAATTCATCGTGCTTTAAAACAAGAGTTGATGTATTTTTGTTTGGATGTACTCCGATTTCTTCGGCATTCCAGACTTCTTCATCTATCAAGAGAATTGTATGTTTAGCATGAATCATTGCAAGTGGGGAAACGCTGCCTGGTTTTAACTGAAGCTCTGCGGCAAGTTCTTCAGGGGTAGCAAATTCAATCTCTTTTACTTGAAGATATTTTTTTAGATGCTTAATATTGAGTCTTTTTACTGAAGGCATGCATATAAGATAAAAACCACCCATATTATTCCGAAGAAAAAGGTTTTTTGTTCTAATGCCGGGAATATACTTAGTTACTTTATCTGATTCTGCAACTGTAAAAACTGCAGGGTGCTTATATTCTCTATAAGGTATGCCTAACTTTTCCATGGATGCTTTTACCTCTTGAGTCATATTATTGTATCTTTAGAGGGTTAAAATATGTTACGACGTCTGGCGTGGCGCTTTTGGTCTTAAGGCCATAATCGAAAGATGCTGCTTCAAGGATTAATTAAAGGCAGTGGAGTGCAAACGCCAAAAGCAGTCGTGCCTCACAGCTTTTCTTTGCAGAGCTTGAAAGAAGAGGGATGAAAATTTTTGAAGGTGGGAAGAAGATTAATTGCTATGAATCTGCTGTCTGAAGAGATTACGCGCATATAGGGGGTGCCCTTAGTATCTCTTGAGCCTTAGACCAATCGCTCATGTGAAAGCGGCAGACGTTGATGAAAGTGCCGTTATTCATTTCAGGAGTATTTAGTGAGATATATCCCTTTAGAGGGTACCTCATAGTAACTGTAATATCTATTTCCTTACTTTCTTCATAGATATGCAACTCAAAGGCAGTATGAAACGAGTTATTGCGCGACACCACATACTTCATGACAAGAGGATTGTAGAGATTCTTTATTTTAGGGACAGCTTGTTCTACTGTCAGATATTCTTCTACAGTGTTTTGGTAAATAAACTTTCTTCCTACTAAATCATGCACGTCCTGAAAAGAGCGAATCTGCGTCTGTTCTGCAACTTCCAGAAAATGGTTTGCGAACGTGAAAAATTCTTTTTGTGTGATGTGCAGCATGTTATGACTGCTAATCTTAAGTATGTAAGCTTTTCGATAGTGCACATTATGTTTTTATAGGAGAAACACTAAGAGAGACAATGGTCTTTGAACTTGCAGTTCTTATTGCCTTTGGGGCAATGATTTGTTGGGGTGTGGGAGACTTTTTGATACAACGAAGCACAAGAAAAATCGGCGACGTTGAATCTCTGGCATGGATTGGCATCATCGGTAGCATCGGTTTACTACCTTTCGTGATTCGTGAATTTTCCTTAATTACTACGTGGGCGCAAGCAGGAGTTTTAGGCATTCTCGGGCTTGTCACTTTTTTCGCAGCATTGGCTAATTTTGAAGCACTCAAAAAAGGGAAATTATCAGTTATTGAGATAGTGATGACTCTAGAATTACCTATAACGATTCTGCTTGCAGTGCTCTTCTTTCAGGAGAGTTTTACGCTTATTCAAGGAAGCGCCGTCTTGCTCGTATTTTTTGGAGTAATTCTAATTGCAACAGAGAGATTTTCTCACTTCAAAAACATGCTGAAAGGACTAGAAAAAGGAGTTATGCTTGCGCTTTTTGGAGCAATCAGCATGGGAGTAGTCAATTTTCTCACAGGGACAAGCGCAAAATCCATATCGCCTCTGCTGGCAATTTGGGTACCTTGGGCGATATTTACCGTCATGTGTCTCGTGGTGATTCAAACCAGGCGTAGAGGAATAGGAATTTTTAAGCAACATTGGCGACAACATCGTATGCTTATTATTGCAATGGGTGTGTTTGACACTCTTGCCTGGCTACTCTACGCATTTGCTGTTGAAGGAAAAGAGATTGCACTTACAGTTGCGATCACAGAAAGTTATCCAACAGTCGCACTATTTTTAGGACTCTGGTTCAACAAAGAAAAAATTAACTGGCATCAGTATTGTGGGGCGGCACTTGCATTGGGGGCGAGCGTCTGGCTGGGATTTACGGTGTGAGATTTCATAGACGAAGCCTTTAAAATCTCTCTTGTGTTTAAAACTCTATGAGTGAAGCACTCGATAAAAGAGGAAAGACTCTTCTTTATGCAGATAATGCGTGGTATCTTGGTGAAGGTATGCTCGGACCATTATTCGCGGTTTTTACCGAGCGTGTGGGTGGTGATGTGCTTGAAATATCTTGGGCGTGGGCAATTTATCTGCTTATTGGCGGTTTACTCATTGTTTGGGTTGGCAAAATATCTGACCATGTAAGTAAGAAAAAACTTCTTGTTGTAGGCTATTTCCTCAACGCACTCTGCACGTTTGGATACTTACTTGTTTCTACTCCATGGCATCTCTTTCTCGTCCAGGGGGGTCTTGGCATTGCTGTTGCGCTTGCAACACCGACATGGAATGCGCTCTACACTTCATATGAGAATAAGCGGTTGAAGGGAACTGCATGGGGATTGTCGGACGGGCAGGCAAAGATATTTACTGGAATTGCAATTATTATCGGTGGTCTGATTGTCACATTTACTTCATTCACGACACTCTTTATTGTGATGGGTATTGTGCAACTGGCTGCTTCGTTCTATTTGCTGAAGATTCTGAGAATGTAAGGCAAGCGAATTCTTTAAATAGAGAGTATGCTGAAAAGATGAATGGATGGAAAAAACAAGAGTTATGACTTCCTCATCATTGGCGCAGGAGTGACAGGTCTTGCCGCTGCAATGTATGGCGCGCGTCTCGGTTTACGAACGCTTTGTCTTGGAGCGACGCACGGGAGCGAACTGCCGGTCGGTGGAGTTATAACTACAACAAATATTGTTGAGAATTACCCTGGTTTTATTCGCTTATCTGGACCTGAATTGGCTGAGGAAATAAGAAAACATGCTGTGTCATATGAATTAGTTACAATAAGAGAGGAAAAAGCGGAGAGTGTTGAAAGAAATGCACAGGAATTCGCAGTTAAAACAGAAAAAGATGCGTATCATACAAAAACGGTTTTGTTTGCCACAGGAACGAAGTGGCGGCGGCTTGAAGTTCCGGGAAGCAAAGAATTTGAAAATCGCGGCGTGGTGTACTGTGCGCTCTGTGATGCACCGCTTTTTAGAAATAAAACTGTTTGCGTCATAGGTGGCTCTGATTCTGCCGCAAAAGACGCATTGGTTGCAGCAGAACACGCAAAAAAAGTTTTTATTATTTATCGAGGCGAGAAGATACGGGCTGAGCCAATTAATTTAAAGCGCGTAGAAACAAACTCAAAGATAGAGATAATTAATAACACGAATGTAATTGAGATTAAAGGAAACACGTTTGTTGAAAGCGTTGTTTTAGACAGGGAATATAATGGAAGTAAAGAATTGTCTTTGCAAGGAGTGTTTGTGGCTATCGGTCATGAAGTCTTGTCAGAACTGGCAAAGCCACTGGGAGTCAAGACAAACACAAAGAATGAGATTATTATTGAGCATAAGACATCTGAGACAAATGTACATGGAGTGTTTGCGGCAGGAGATGTTGCGGACAAGCCCTTCAAGCAGGCAATTACTGGAGTTGCAGAAGGTTGCACTGCAGCCTATAGCGCTTTTGAATGGATAACGAAGAATAAGGTTGAAAGTGCGTGAGCATCTATCCGAAAGGTTTAGAACCAACTTGTTACATTGGCTTAATTACCCTTTACTTAAGATAATAAAAATATAAAGGGTAAGATTTAAATACTGCTTAATTATGTGTAAGATATGGTTTACATATATAAAAAGCCAATAGGTAGCAAGACGTATTACTATTTACGGGCATCAGAGAAAAAAGGTAAAAGACTTGTAACGAAAGATATTGCTTACTTGGGTAGTACTATTAAAGAGGTTAAAATAAACCTTGATAAATTATCTAAGTACAAAGAACAAATTAGAAAGTCGTATAGAATAATTAATTCCTTTCTGGAATCAAATCGTTTCTTGGAAAAAGCACGTAGCTTAAAGTTAAAGCGGGATATTTTTCTTGGAAATAGAACTGATGAGATTGAAGCATGTAGAATCCATTACGCCGATGTATTTGAAAAGCTTGATAAACAGACAAAAAAAGAAATTTTTAAGAATTATGTAATTGAATTTGCCTACAATACTGCTTCAATAGAAGGAAATACTATAAATCTAGAAGAAGCGAGAAATCTTTTAAATGATGGAATAACTCCAAAAAATAAAACCTTAAGGGAAATATTTGATTTGCAGAATACCGAAAAAGTATTTTTAGAATTATTGAATTTAGAATTAAATAATGAGTTTGGGCATGATTTAATAATTAAAATACATGATAACTTACTTGAAAATATTGATGCTAGAAGAGGTTATAGAACAACAGATATAAGAGTTATCAAAAGCAATTTTGATGCTTCTCCAGGCAAATATGTAAAAACTGATATGGATTTATTGATAAAATGGTATAATCAGAGTAAAAATAAGTTTCATCCTTTAGTTTTAGCAATTATTTTTCATCACAAATTTGAAAAAATACACCCTTTTATGGATGGAAATGGCAGAGCAGGAAGAATGATTATGAATTTTATTTTGCTAAAAGATAATTTTCCACCGATGATTATTCACAAAAAGACTCGAAAAGAATACCTGGAAGCGATGAGAGAAGCTGATTTGTCTGAATTATGGAGGGTTGATGAAGAAAAATATGCTGATTTTATTAAATATGCGGCAGATGAGTATACCATTGCATATTGGGATATCTTTCTCTAAGCCTATCTAATGTCAAGAACCATACACTAAAGTGTATGGCGTGTCGGCAAGTATGGTTCTTGAGCACGCTCAAGATTTACGTTTGCTTACCCACGAACTGAAGTAGGGGGATTGCGCAAACGTAAATCTTGACGTTTCAAAAAGGTTGATACAATTCATCCGTAGCTTGAAGATTAAAGATTTATATAGGCAGCTTATCACTCCCCGTGATGCTAGAAACAGTTGTATGTACTATCAGCGATGAAGGAACTATCAGAAAAAATGAAATGGTAGAGCAAACTATGATGCAACTAAGCGATATGAGGAACTCGCATTTTAGAGTTGTTGGCGTTCATATTGGTGAGAATGTAGCAATTAATGCAATGATTTCTCGTTTTTGTCCTGAAATTCAGATAATATCTCCGCCCGCAGGTAATTCATTCAAAAAGTTGAAAGTTGGTATGCAACGATTATTTACAGAAGCAAAGGCTATTGTAAGGGAAGTTGCTTTGCGCGAGAAACCCCTATCAATCATTTACATGGAAGGGGATAAGAATAATTTTGTACAAGAAATTCAAAGAATTGTTTATCCGGTAATAGTAGGATTAGCAGATTTATCTATTCCCGAGAGGTCTAAGGAGGGATTTTCTCAATTTCCGCGTGAACAAAGATTTTGGGAATATATAGATAATAAATTTGTTGCTAAAATAATGAAAAGAGACATCGATATTATGTATGGACCTAGGGTTTGGAACCCTGGATGTTCAGAGTATTTTAGTGAATGCCCTCTTAATGACTTTGGTGCACTAACATACTCGGTTGTTCGGGCTGAATTAGAGGGGAAGAAAGTTATGGGAATAAAAGTTCCTGGATTTCCTCAAAAAAATTATATGTCTAAATACCCTTCCATTATAAGAGCGCCGGGATTGCACTTTATTTATAGAGCAATCCAAAATCTGCCACATTTATATGCCTCGCAACTTGCTAAAAAAGACACTCAAGACAGATGAATTCTTACTGAGATTAAGTTTTTAAAGAAGAGAACTCTTGTTTGACTATGGGTAAAAAACGAGGGATATCTCCTGTTATTGCAACAATGCTTCTTATTTCCATTGCACTGTTGCTGGCAGTTATTATTTTCCTCTGGGCGAAGGCATTTTTAGATGAGCGCATTCAAAAAGATTTAGGCGGAGGTCCGGAACCTATTGAAAGCTTCTGCAAAGATGTGAACATTGCAGCAGAGGCGTTTACTACAGATAAGGTTGCACAATGCGAGAAAATACTAAACCCTGGTGAGCCAACAGATAAAGGATGTTCTTATGTAAGAGTTGTTAATCGCGGGAATATCCCCGTACATGGGCTTGAAGTTCGGGAAAAAGCGTCTAATTCAGTAACAAGTGTTGGCACATTCTCTAAGAAAGTTGAAGGAGGCAGTCCGATTCGCACGATTCGTATAGGAGAAGATGCAACTATTATTGTCTTCCCTGATTTGACTGGCTCACTTGCAGAACGTTTGACAAATACAAATGTACTTCTTGTCACGCCAATTATTCTTGGGGAAAAGGGGACGCAATATGAAGCACATGTATGCGATTCTGAGTTTGCACTTGAGGTACAAGTTAAGGATATCTAATTATGAAGCCACAAAAACATGGTATGTCATCAATTGTTGCAACATCTCTAATTATTACTATCACTATTCTTGCAGGTGCCATGATTGGAACTTTCGTCGTGCCTTTTGTTCAGAAAAATCTGGAACGTAGCACAGAGTGTAATAATTATGAAAATTATTTCTCACTAAATACTGAAATATTAGATCCGATTTGTTATCAAAGCTCATCAAAGAATAATTACATAGTTGTAGAAGCGGCAAATGATAAGACTCTTGAAGCAGGTATTGTTGGATTCCAGCTTCTGCTTATTCAGGGAGGCAGTCCGAGCAATCCTGCAGGAAGAGCAGTGAGCATTGGAGTAAAACAGAGCGGCTCAAGTGATTCAAACTTTAAACTTTTTGGAGCAACAAGCGGGCAGATTACCTTGCCGCCGAAATCTGGTGAAATCCTGACGTATATATATAATGATGGAGAGAAATATGAAAAAGCAGAGATTGCGGCCATTGTTGGAAATGGGCGAGTATGTGAACGGAAATCAGATACTATCAAGATTGTGCCTTGCGGCAACGAGAGGCCGTGATGCGCAAAAAGAAGTGCGCTCAGGTTTGGATTGAAACAGTGCTTTATACTGTGATTGGGCTAGCGATAATTGCCCTTGTTCTCTCATTTGCTTACCCTAAATTGCGCGCTGCTCAAGAGAATCTGCTCATTGAACAAAGCATTGCAACCCTTAACAATCTGGATAAGGTCATCACGACTGTTAATGAGCGTGGACCTGGAAATGTTAAAACTTATACGCTTTCCATAAAAAAAGGCAGAATGAGCTTTGATGAAAAAAATGAGAAAATCACTCTTGAAATCAAAGGCATAAAGACAAAATACTCTGAGCCTGGTGCGCCTTTTTCTGATGGGCGAGTCATAGTTACTACAAATGAAGCTTCAAAGGGTTATACTGTAACTCTTTCTTTGAGTTATCTGCACCCAGACAATCCTGCTAGGAAACTGATTGACATAGAAGTTGGAGACAGTGCTTCAGCAGATGAAATAAAAGAATTTGTACAAGCTGCTAATCCTTATATTATCTCGATAGTGTATGGAGATAATCCCAATACCATCTTAATTGAGGAGGGAATTTCTTCTTAATTAAAAGGTAACGAACATGATAATAAGGCAGGGTCAAGTCTGGATGGAGACACTTTTGTATACTGTTGTAGGGCTAGCGATTATAGGTACAGTGCTCTCATTTGCCCTCCCAAAACTTGAACAAAACAAAGAGCGTGCGAGCATTGCTGAACAAATTTCAACTCTAAAGATACTTGATGCGCTTGTCTTAGAGCTTGCAAATGCCCCTGCTGGGAATACCAGAATATATTCTGTCTCTATTGACAAGGGAATTATGACAATAGACGGAAGTAAAGACACAATATCTTTCTCAATTCCAGAAGTTGGAGCAAAATATTCTGAGGAAGGTGTTTCTTTGAACGATGGTCGCGTTTCAGTCTTAACCAGCGCAGCAGGCAAAAAGAAATACAATGTTGATTTAACCACTTCTTATGATACTTTAGGTATAGACATTACTGCAGATGAGCAAGATAGAATTATAGAATTTACTCCTGCACCAACACCTTATACACTCCAGATTGCAAGAGAGCAGAGTCTATATCTAGAGCCAGCCAGTGGGAAGAACGTTGTCAAATCATATATAACCATTAGGGAACAGAAAAGGTAAAAGTTAGAGAGAGTCTATTGCAGGTTGCATTTACGGGAAATTACTATAATCCTGAGCTGTAAAGTTAGCGACACCTATTTAAGTGATTATTCTCTCTAAATTGTATGGATTTTGCAAGTTTAGAAGAATTAAAGCAAAAGCTTAAGAAAATATCAGAAAAAGGATTTATCAAAAGCCATAGGTCAAATAATACTGGAATAGGTAAAACCCTTGAAGATGAAATGGGCATAAGCGAAAACAATCTTCCAGAGCATGACTTTACTATTGGAAAAACACTGATTGAATTAAAAGCTCAAAGAATTGAAGCAGGAACTCCTGTAACTCTTTCTACAAAGGAGCCAACGTGGAAAATAAATAAATTTGATATGATAAGAAGAACAGGGTATTTAGACAAAAAGGGCAGACAAGCTTTAAAGATAATTTTATCCACGAGAGGATATAATCCTAAAGGTTTCAAGCTAAAAATAAGAGGCATATTTAGAAGAAGGATAGCAATAATTCATCATAAATTAGGAGAGGTTTGTTTTTTTGACTATAGAAAATTGATGGGTATTATAAGAGCGAAGCTTGGAGAAAACATATTATTGGTTTTGGCAGATGTTAAGAAAAAAGCAGATAATGAATATTTTAATTATAAAGAAGCACTTTATCTTTCTGGATTTAAGCCACAAGAGTTTAAGAAAATGATAAAAGATGGTAGAATAATTTGGGAATTTAGACTTCATCTTAAGTCAGATAATGCAATTAGAGACCATGGTTCTGGTTTTAGAACTGCAAGAAAGAATTTATCTGATTTATATCAAAAGGAAATAAATCTCATTTAGATTTTTTGAAGAACAAAAATAAATTCATTACACATCGTCGTCACTTTTTCTCCAACTTTGTTACTAGGCGAGTTTAAGCTAGGCATTCTTTTATTAGGTATGGCTCTTAAATGAGTGGTGATATATTTGTAATTATCATGAGCCATAAATATCTCCGACATTATTTTATCGGTCGGTATATTAATCCCCTTTACCGTTCTGTTGCCAACGACAAAACAAACATAACCATCTTTAGCCATAACTCTATTTAATTGTATAACGCATTTATCAAAATCTTCGTAGAAGCTTAAAACTTCTTTTGCTCTTTTGCTGTCTATCTTAGCAATTCCCTCAATAATCTTTTTTAGTGTTGGCGAGTTAATTTTAACTTCTAATTCTTTACTAGCTTTGCCACCTAAAAGTTTATTATCTAAACCGATTATATCTTCATAATCTAACCACTGCGAAGCCAGTCTTGAAAATTGACCATAAGCCACTGTTGTTTTACTATCACCATAAGGCGGGCTGGTTAAAATTATATCTACACTATTTTCTTTAAGAGGTAATTCATTCATAGAGCTAAATAATACTGGATCCGTTTTAGTACCCTTTCTTACCTTACTATATTCTTTCATTCCTTTTATATTATCTAAAGCTATCTTTTCAAATTTAGCATGGACATAGGGGTTATGCTTCATTAGATTTTTTTCTGCCATTCTATAAAGTTTAAACTCACTATTTCGTGTATTTGAAACATCTCTAACAGTTTCAGAGAAACATACTAAAAAGAAATCTCGCATATCTTTATCTTTTATCTTGTTAATAGCATTCTTTATTGTTGCTAATTGCTCTATGATTTTTGGTTTAAACCAAAAATCAATATTCTTGAATTTCGGAATGTTATTGTATCCTTTTGAATTAATAATTTGGGGTAGCTCTTCTTCTAGCTTTTTTGGGTCTATTTTAGTTGTTTTTACTTTTGAGATTAATATGGCAAGGGGGTTTAGGTCAAAACCATAAGCTTCTTTTATATGGGAAGTTAAAGAAGCTTCTACTATTGATGTGCCAGAGCCAACAAAAGGGTCTAATAATGTTCTGGCGTTCTTACCATAAAGATAAATTAATCTTCTTGCTATTTGTGGTATCATCATAGCGGGGTAAGTATGCATGCAATGAGTATACTCGTTTGTATCTGCTTCCTTAAAATCCCAGTCTATAAAGTTCTCTTGCTCTTTTTCCATAATAAGATACTGCTTTTTCATCTTTTTAATTATTTATGCTACTCAATTTAATTAAGTCAAGCCATCTATTATCTCCCAGATTAAGATTAACTCCAGCTCTCTCACAAGGCACATTATCTAAAGTTGTATGGGCTTCTATAAAGTTGTGTTGTATTGTTATCGCCATCATCATAATTGGAGCAGACCATAAAGCTTTCAATCCTCTAAAATCGTCTACTCTGTCTTTGATTTTCATAAATACGGTCTCAATTCTGTAATTGTGGATTTTTGTTTTGTGATAGTTTTGTATTTTATGTTCTACTGTTAAACCACATATCTTATTTGAATAAAACATTTTCCTGAATGCCTTAGGATAGAAAACTCCTGCGTCTGTTTGAATGAATTTTGGTTTTCCCTTGCTTATTGCTTTCTTGAGAGAATTCATGGCTTGGTTTGGATTACCAGATAAGCTATAATGAACACAAGTAATTAAGCGAGTATCCCAATCTAAACAAGCCCAAAATCTATCATCTCTGCCCTCGCAATCTATTAAAGTCTCATCTGCATAAAATCTGTTTCCTAAATTATAACCTAATTTTTCTATATACTTGCTAACTTTTAATGTATATCTTCTAACCCAGTCCAAAATGCTCATGTGAGAAACTTTTACGCTCAAATGTCTGCTTAATTGGTTTCTCATTTTTCTACTTGAAAGATTTGAAATATACATATCTACAGACATAGTTATAGTTTTTTCACTAAATCTCATTCTGTAAAAACCTAAATCCTCTGTGAATACATTTTTGCAGTCTTTACAATAATATTTTTGAATTTTTCCTCTATGTTCTGTTTCTCTAAATCCTTTCTTGTAGTTTTTTGTTCCTTTACAGAACACACATACAACTTCTTTCATAAGATATTTAGGTGCCCGAAGTATATATACCTTTCGGTGCCCTAAGATTATGCATTCTTATCTTTATCTTCTTCTATTAGGATTTTATTATTTTTACTGGTTATTTTTAATTCTTTGTTTATTAGACCAGAATCTTCTGCGACTTTTTTTGGTAAGGGGGCTCGATATTTGTAGTATTCTGTTTCTCCTACTTTTTTATCAAAAACTTTTATTATTTTCATAATGAAATTAGGTGCCCTATCTTTTTAAGTCTTTATATTCAGATAGTGATTTATCCTTATACACTATATTGAAGATATGCAAAAATAATCTGCCCTATTCCTAAAAGAAAAGTCAATAATGTCAATATAATTATCCACCTTGTGAAATTATGTGTCTTCTCACTATAATCTAAATTTATCATAGAAATTGCCATATTTACTCCATCACCAGTGATACGATATCTTATAGGTTCATTTTCTTTTTTTGGAAATATATCAAGCAATTTATCTTGATGTAATATTCGAACTATCTCTTCTCCAAGCTCTCTTCCAAAATAAGACTCAAAAATTCCAAAGTATTGAAATCCAGGATAACCTTTAAACAGTTCTATCATTACACCTTTGAATTTGGTGATTATAGGCACTCCATATATCTCTCCTCGTGGTACTTTCTTCAAGTCCATGTTGAACTCTGACGTTCAAAACTTAAAAAGCTGTCTATTTGGTGACGTTTACTTTACAGCTCATATAATCCCAATGTTTAAATATCTTGGGGATTTCACTCTTATACGATGGTGATACAGATTATTACGACGCCGAGCATTCCGGCTTTACCTAAGGCAGATGATAAAAAAAAGATTGATGTTCGCTATATGCTTACACCTCCTTTCGCTTCTGTGCACATCCATTGGGATGATATTGTCCATGAATTGATTTATGAGATAGAAGAACCAGTACTTAATGAATATGAGAAAGCTGTGCTTGGAAAGATAGAAGAAGCAATGCTGGAACTAATTAATATTAACGTTGCCATAGAGAAAACTCTGGAAGCAACTACGACCTATTTAGACAAGACTGCTCGCCTCCTTATTGACGAGTTAAATATCAAAATAACTCCTGACTCTTATAATAAACTCTTTTATTACTTATATCGAGATTTCATAGGCATGAATGAGATTGAGCCTCTGCTCCGCGACTATTTTATTGAAGATATTGAATGCAATGGTATAGACTCGTCAATTTATGTCATTCATCGCGTCTATCGAAACCTTCGCACTAACCTTAAGTACTCTGATGTAGAAAAACTTGCTAGTTTTGTCGAGAAACTGGCACAAAGAACTGGAAGATACATCTCTTATGCACAACCTTTGCTTGATGGCGCATTGCCCGACGGAAGTCGTGTGAATGCAAGTTATACAAAAGATGTAACTTCTAAAGGACCGACATTTACCATCAGAAAGTTTACTAAAATACCCTGGACACCTATACAGATGATTTCTCTTAATTCAATCAGCCCTGAGATGCTTGCATATTTTTGGATTCTCTTAGAACATAGGTCAAACATACTGATTGCGGGAGGAACCGGTTCTGGAAAGACCACTTTGCTTAACGCACTCGCTTTTTTCATCGCACCTGAAGCAAGAGTGGTATCAATTGAGGACACTAGGGAAATTAACCTGCCGCGAGAAAATTGGCTGCCTGCAGTGGCGCGCCCTTCAATCGGAATTGGCAAAGTAGGTGAAGTTGACCTATTCGCCTTGCTAAGAAGTTCATTTAGACAAACCCCTGATTATCTTATTGTGGGAGAAGTCCGAGGCAAGGAAGCTTTTGTCTTATTCCAGGGAATGGCCTCCGGTCACTCCTCACTCAGCACCATGCATGCGGATTCTGTCGATACTCTGATTCGCCGTCTACAAACACCTCCAATTGAACTTTCCCCGACACTTGTGAACTCATTAGACTGTATTGCAGTTGTCACTCATGCGGTTGTTGGACAAAGAGAAACCAGAAGGCTGCGCGAAGTTGTTGAAATTGTCAGCGTTAACAAAGATGGTACTGCATTGGTAAATACTCCTTTGATATGGGACCCGCAAAAGGACGTATTTTACTTCAAGAAACAAAGCAAGGTATTTGAAAAAATATCTGCTCGGAGCGGCATACCTCTTGAAAAATTACAAAAGGAGTTTAACGTACGTGCCAAGCTGCTCTATGAGTTATATAAAAGGAAAATCTTTGAATTTGATGAAGTTGGTAAAATTATTAATGAGTATTATAAGAACCCTGTGGAAATCCTGATGAAATATGGAATCAAAGAATAGTAAAGAAAGTCCTAAGAATTGTTACGTGAAAGGTATTTAAAGAGGACAGCATTTTTATAGATATGGAAAAAGAGAGAATTATTCTTCTCGCACAACTGCTTGCGAGCATGAAAGAAGCAGTCACAAGACTCCAGACAGCAGTAAAGAATCAGGATCCTGAACATGTTGCAGGTATTAAAAAAGAGATTCTCTCGCTGCAAGAGAAAATCGACCAAATACTATGATTGACGAACTCCGCAAAAACGTTGAAACAGAGGTAGACATACTCAAAGAGATTGCACACTATAGTACGCTACTTGAGAGGGCTTCCCCTACTGAATCAAAGATTGTTAAAGATTCTTTAAGTTCATTGCAAGCCAGCATGAAACTTATTAACAACTCTATTCCCCAAATTCTTTCCAACATATCTGTTGCACAAAAATTGCCTGGAAAGCAGAGTCTGACTGCTCTTGAAAAAATCAAGTTTCAAGGCATTGGGAATGAAGTTGCAGTAGTATTAAGGAAAGAAGATAAAGAAAGATTCATAAGAGAACTGAGCATAAACGAGGATCGCCTAAAGAAACTCAAAAAACAAGAACATGCTCAGACTGACCAGATTATTGAACTTCAGCGAACAAGAGGTTACCTTAAGATTTCAAACCTGCTTTTCCGCCCTCTTGCAATTAAGCTGATTAAAAAATATGGCTTCAGATCTTTGGCATTAAACATTAAAAAAGCAAATTTTGATATTCTCCTTGAGAGCTATATTTCAATGATGCTTATGACTTCGTTCTTGTCAATATTTGCCGGATTAATCATATTGATTCTTATCACTATGGTAGATTTCTCCTTGAAAGATGCGCCCTTTCCTTTTGTTATGGCTACAGGCGATTATCTTATAACATTCTTCAAGTTCATATGGATACCTCTTGTTCTGCCAATAGCTACATTCTGGTTTCTTGATACTTATCCGAGAACAGAGCGCAGCAGCATTGAGAAGCGCATTGACCAGGAGTTGCCATTTGCAGTCATTCATATGAGCGCAATCTCAGGAGCAGGTATTGAACCGACAAATATCTTTAAGATAATTGCACTAAGCAGAGAATACCCTGCATTAAGAAAAGAAATCCGCAAAGTTCTGAATCAGATTAATTTATATGGATACGACCTTGTTACTGCATTGAATAATGTCGCGCGAGCCACTCCCAGCACAAAGCTCTCCGAACTTTTTACAGGTATATCCACAACAATCCACTCTGGAGGCCAGCTCTCTGATTTCTTTGAAAAACGCGCTGAAACTCTGCTTACCATTTACCGCCTAGATCGAGAGAAGTTTACTAAAGTTGCTGAGACATTCATGGATATTTATATTACCATCGCTATTGCTGCGCCTATGATTCTCCTTCTAGTCTTAATGATGCTCTCTCTGAGCCAATTTGATATCGGGCTTAGCCCTCTTCAGATGACTCTTGTAGTCATAGGCTCCATTGGTCTTGTCAATGTCTTTTTCCTAACAATGTTACACCTTAAACAACCAAGATATTAAAATGAAATTCGAAAAAATGCACTGGATGGGAATTGCCTTAGGGTTTATTATTATAATTGGGAGTCTAGTACTCTTCTGGAACAAACGGGAAAGTGAGTTCTTCCCATTTCTCATAGGTTTAGGGCTTGCTGTAAGCATGTTCCCCTTCATCTTTGCCCTTGTTGTTGAGAACAAACGCCAGCAAGAGATTAGCGAGAGATTTCTGGAGTTTTCGCGCAATCTTGCTGAAAGCGTTACCACCGGAACTCCAATTAGCAAGAGCATAATCAATATGAGCCGTAAAAATTACGGTGCTCTCAGTCCTTACATCGTCAAACTAGGCAACCAAATATCATTGGGTATTCCTGTCAACCAGGCATTTCAAAACTTTGCCCATGACGTAGACAATCCAGTAATCAGCCGTGCGGTCTCTCTTATGAGCGAAGCAGAAAGAGCAGGCGGAGAGATTGATTACATCTTAGAATCTGTATCTAAATCTATTGCAGAAGTTGAGAAATTAAGGCAGGAACGTAAAGCCGCAATATCCGGGCTTGTTGTGCAGGGATATATTATCTTCTTTATCTTCATCGCAATTATGCTGATTATGGAGTTCAAAATTCTTCCGGTTGCCACTCAAGTCAGCTCCTTCGGCTCAATTCAAGGCGATAATACTCTGGGAGGGATAACTGATGAAAAGAATGACCTTAACTCGACACAGCTTGCGCGCCTCTTTCTCTATCTACTTCTAACTCAAGGATTATTTACAGGGCTTGTTATCGGCAAGCTTGCAGAGGGAAGCATTAAGGCAGGCGTTAAGCACTCATTTATTATGATGATATCTGCTTTTCTTATTAGTACAGGAATAAAACTTATTTTTGGCGGAGCTCAGACAGCGGCAGGGGCTTGAGCGACATAGAGAATTTCTGCACTGAGTGAAAAGCGTTCCCATTGATAACCTCTGCGTGTCAAGAGTCTTTCAATCCACCCTCTTTGAGGATGGCGCATTGGCTTTTTTGAGAGAGTTTTTGTGAAGAAAGTTATGAAGAAATACTTTGCTTTAATCTCTGTGATAATCTCTTCAGCACGTTTGTGTCCATTCTTCTCCAAAACATCTAGAATGTTCATAAGAAGACAGGCATCAACAGGAGGAACCGAAGGGAGATTTTTTCTAATGTCACATATAATTCCTTTCCCTGCAATACCTTCCTGATAAAAGAAAGTTGTAAGTAGTGCTTGCTCATCTTCGCGAATATCTACGGCATAATAGTCCATTCCAGACTCTGCCAAAGCAATTGGATTTAAGCCGCACCCAATATCAAGTATTGACTTCACATTTCTTTTCTTAAGCTCATTTTTGAGCAATACATAATCTGTCATCCTATCCGCTGTTGATGCATGCGTCGCCAATACTTCTTTATAACGTCGTGCTGCGATAAGGGAAGCACGATCTTCAGCATTCCTTTGGAATCGCGCAGTGTAAGTGCGCAATCTTCGTCGTACTTCTTTGACTATAATAAGTGATTCATGTTCTCTTACCTGCTCTAACTTTATACGATTATTAATTATATATGAATCAATTACATCAATTACAATCTGAACCGCGAGCCCGCGCAGTTCTTTCTTTTCCTGTACTTTTTCTATAAGAAAATCTTTAGTTACCACGAATTCCAGATGACGCGAAGTTATTTAAATTTAGAGTGCTCCTGAAGTCAATGAATAAGAGAGGTATAGGACATGTTGAGGTGGTGCTGGCATCTATATTGTTTATCTCAGCCATGGTTTTTATCCTTTCTTTTGTAGACATAAAGAATAACACTGATGCAGGAGAAGCTGCATTGGCGTTGGTGAGCAGCTTGTTTCATAAAGAGACAGAAACAGAAGTTTTTTCTTATTCTGTGCTGATTAAAAAAACAACTGGCGAGCCTCCGCAACCTACACCTAACATTATTACTGTTGAGCTTCCTGAAGAGATAAGAAGCGAGCAGGATATACGCGTTGAAACGCTTATTTCAGAGAATCCTCAAAAACTCCCTGCCAAAAAGCATCCAACTAACCCCCGCCAGATAGCTGTGGAGCGCGGCAGCAACGACATTACCCTTATTTATGTAATCTTAAGTGAAGAAATTGAAAATGTTCCTGCAACATTGGCAATACCTGCTCACGAGCCTGCTTATTATCAAATTCTTTCGCGTTCTGAAAATAAGATGCCTGCCGAGACTAAAATACGCGCATCGCAAGCATCTTATGAAAGCGATTACCGAGCTTTCAGACAAACCCTTGGCATAGGGGAAAGGATTAATTTTGGATTTAGCGCAACATGGTTTAATCCTGGGGTAATAGACCCGACAACACAAACATCTAAGCAAGATTTTATAAAGGCGGAACGCGATGTATCTTCAAGAGTAGATGTTACTGCCCAGAATGTCCGACAGGAGATGTTGCTTCAGGATGGGCAGCGTGTGTTCGCCGACATCATTATTAAAGTATGGTAAACAAACGAGGATGGTTGCGCATTGTTGAAGCATTCGTCTCAATCTTAATTGTCTTTGGGACAGTTATGACTATCAGCATAACGAATAGAGATGCAGGAGACGGCTCATTATGCACTACTTTAACTCCTCTGCTTGAAGAGATTGCACAAAAAGAAGACTTGCGTATTGCTGTTCTGAACAATAACCCTGCTGCAATAGACTCTTTTTTGGATGAGCACATCAAAAATCCTTCAATTAAACCTGAAGTAAAAATATGCAAAGCATGTATTGAAGGAGCTACATGCACATCTGAAGATAATCTCTGCACACATGCTCAAAGTGGCATTGACTATGACGAAATTTGTGCTGGAGAAAGAGTCATCAGTGACTCGACAACTGCGGCAGGCAATAGTAAACCATTCGAGCCGAAAAAGCTCAAAATATTCCTCTTCAAAATCTAATTTGCGAGCGCACAATCTTTATATACTTCTTTTCTCTCTTGAAATCATGAAAAGAGTTATGGCTTTGTTTTCCCTGCTCCTGCTAACACTTCCGCTTGTCTTTGCAGCAGATGTTGCTCCTAATGATTTAGTTGGACGATGGTCATTTGATGAGAGTACTCCATGGGGCGCAACTGTCGGGGCTGTCAAAGATACTGCTCCTGTCTCGCCCGGTAATACCGCCGACGGCACTGCTTTTGGTGCTATCTGGGAAGCTGGTGGAAAGAAAGAAAATGCTGCAATATTTGATGGGATAGATGATTATATAAGTATCCCTTCTTCTAATGACTTGACACCTAATACAGGGATTAGCGTTGCTGGTTGGTTTAAGGTTAATGAAATTCCCGGAGGAGGCACAGTTATTACTGGCTCCATGGTTTCAAAGCGCGATGGATATGTTCTTTCTCCTAATCAGGATAGAAGCATTTCATTCTTCGTAAAAACAAGTAATGGATGGCGCGTAGCGACTACCTCTATTGCCACACTTGAAGTTGGAGCATGGCAGCACATTGTTGGAACATACGACCGCTTTGTGATTAAAGTTTATGTTGATGGTGTTGAGCGAGCGAGCCTAACTGTTTTAGGCAATCTTGAGCATAATTCTGAACCGCTCTGCGTCGCTCATGATTATTGCGGTACGATTCAAGATGAAACAAACCGTTACTTTCCAGGCTCGATTGATGAACTAATGATTTACCGCAGGGCATTAAGTGCGCAGGAAGTTGTGCAGCTTAGACAGGAATCTGTGAGCAGTATTCCAGGAGCAGCGTGCGGAACTGGAGATCAGGCAATTCTTAAATTGTACGGCGAGAGCAATTCACATGTAGCGGCTGGAAACAGCGATGCTCCTTATAGCATCTGCTTCAAAAGTTTATTCCCAAGTGAGCTATTGCCTGCTGCATCAGATCCTTATGCCTGCGTACCTGATGCAACTAATCCATTGAATGTTATACTTAGAGCTTCAAACAATGTAAATGCGCATGTGGAGAGCAAGACACTGACAAGCGCAGGGTATCAACCCCTATGTTATGGGGAGCTAATATGCAACCTCATGAATGCAGGCGAGGCTTGTACTGCGAACACGCAGCTTGTCGTTGCGCTCTCTGGAATGACAAATGCGCATGCTTCTATAACCCCTTCTGTATTATATCCTTATCGTTTATGTTGTGGAATTTATGTGCCTATTGTTGAAAAAGTTGAGTGGAAAAGCACAGAAGGACAGACGATTGCGGGAGTCGGCTCCACTTATGATGCTGCAAATCCATACCCATTTGTTGTTGGAAGCAAAGCAAAAGTTTTAGTGAAAACAAGAAACATTAACCTTGCTGGATTGCAGGGATTCAAAGTAGAAGTGCGTGATGTCGACAAGGACATGGATGCTGTAGATGATCAGACAGATGACTTGGCTATTGGCACTTTATCACCGATTGCCGGAAGCGCGCAAGTTACAGGATGCAAGAACGCTGCAGGCGCTGAATGCATTGGCAGTGTGGAATTTGAATGGGTATTCAGTGATGCAGACGCGGGCCTGAAGAAAATGTATAACACTCAAACAAGCGCAAAAGAAGATGAGCGCGCAATCACTGGCTATCGTTTTGAACTTGTCGGTAAAGTTCTTCCTGGTAGTGTATCAACATCTCCACGTGAATCTGAAATTTTATATGCCCAAGCAGGAAAAGGATGGCAGTGTAATCTTGATAAAACCATGTCTACTAACATTGAGAATGGGCAGAAAATCTGGACTGAAAAGTCAAGATATCCTGACAGCGTTTCTGGAAATGTGGAAAAACAGAAACTTGCAGGTGAAGCATGTAAAGGGCCGGATGGAAAGACAGGCACTGGCGCAGGATTGTCAAGCACCAGCCGTGATGACTGCTGTCCTGCAGGAATGCAATGTACTGAGCGCGGATGTATACCCAGCAGCATCAGCCAGTGTCAAGATTACACTCCGCGAGGGAAAGATGCATGTGAAAAGGACGTTGCAAACGTCTGGCAAAACAAGCCCTCATATGTTGTCGAGTCACAATGCCAAGACACAACCTATAAGAGAAGCTGTGCATGGGTGAATAACAGATGCGAATACTCTATAAAACAAATAAGTACTGCTGCTGGCAGCAACAATGGAAAAGAGATTGCACAGTGCAGTTATTATTATGATGCAACAAACGTTGAATGCATTGATAATTATCAAACAGTTACGGTTATTGCTACTCCTAATAAAGTAAATACTCTTAACTGTTTTGAGCCAGAAGATAACTGCGAAGGCGGCGTGCAGCGAATTCCATGCGGGCAGCCAGCAGTTGAACTGCCTTTCTTTGGAGCATTGCAATTTATTGGAGCATTGATAAGCATTGCAATTTTATACTTTATTATGTTTCATTTTCGCGTAATCCAGAGATTTTTTATGCGGGAGAGATAGGAATATGAGCATGTGGAAAGCTGCAATTATTGGAGCATTTTTTTTCATGTTTGTTTTGCCTCTTGTTGCAGCAAGCGTAACACTACATAATGAGAGCATTATCCGAACATATGTAGGCGGCGCGACTATTCAAGGTATGATTAATATCAGTTTTTCTCAAGAACCTGCAAATGCTCTGCTTTCTAGTTCTATACCTGGAGGAATGAGCCTGCTTGATTTCCTGCAGGCAGCCAAAACAAAATCTGGCGTAGATTACAACTGCAACATCCAAAGCTGTGAAACAACTTATGCTTCAACTGATGAGACAGTATCTGCAGTCAATATCGGAGAAGATGAACAGGCAATAGGTTTTGTCCTGTACGGAAAGGATGTTACGATACAGGCAGCGGATTTTCTGATTGCAAGCGAAATTCCTGAATCCTGTTCTCCGCAGCTTAACCTCCTCGCCCTCAATGATAATGAGACTATGATTGCAAACAGCAGATATGTCTTCAATACAACGAGATGCCAAAAAAGCATAACTGGATGTTTTTCCTCTGCTTTAGATGAAAGCGACTACAAATTTGTGACTCTCTCAACGACAAACTATTGCAATAATGTGACTCTTGAACCTGCGCCTGCTTATTATTTTGAAACAGATGTGCTCACAGCAGCAAATACCTCATCAATTGTAATTAAACTATTTGGAGCTGAGACAGAATCACTGGGGAGCTGTACAACCTATGTTGCAGGCACAGGAAACCAGAAGACTGGATGCATAATTAATTATAGTATTGTAAAGCAGGGTAATTATTTTATGTGCATTGCTGCAAAAGAGAGCAAAAATGAATATGAAGTACGATTTGAAACCAAAGATTCTGTATGTGGCGGAGCGGGCGTTGGAAAAACGACAAGTGGAGATTATGAATTACGTGCAATTCCTCTCCCATACTCACCTCTGACTAATGTGAGTATAGCTAAGTCATATAAAAGCGCAACTGCGAATACCCTCGCCCAAAAGGCAGATTATTATATAGAAAAAGTTTATGCTCGTGATTGCTCGACAGGATGTGTTATACCATTCGTCCTAAACAGGGTTGCACAGACAGTATCACTCCAAAACATAAGTATTCTTTATATTGCTGAAGAAAACCGTATTACTGACAGAACACTTTATCGTGTCAATAAACAAGCTCCGGTTTTAACATCTAATCATGCACTCTCGATTGATATTGCTGCAGCCAGGTTTGTATTGCCTGTGACTGCGCGCGGCGGAAGATTTACTTTTCACATAGGAAATAAAAATCTTCTCGGCACAGGTATTCTGTTAAATGTCACTCCCGGGTTTGATTTTGATATAGTTCCCAGAATTGTATTGCCGGGAGTTACCACCACTTTTTCTGCTCTTACTAACGAAAATATTAGCGAATCCGTATGGGACTTTGGCGATGGTTCTAAAGTTAATTCAAATGGCACGAGTGCAACTCATCTATATCTCACAGGAAACAACTATACTATTCGTGCCACACTCAAGAATATGGCCGGAGTAATAGTTACACGGCAGAGTGATATACTTATCGGAGATCCAAGAGAATCTTTCTCATACTTGTTCAATACCACACAGGCGGCTGTTGGGAATATTACTGCGAGAATCGCGCGATTGCCATCAAACTTACAACCTATAGTCAATGCCAAACTTAACACAAGCTCATGGAATGCAGAAATCAAGAAAATTCAAAGTGCTTCTGTGCAGGCAGCTAATAATTCTGAATATGCTTCCTTAGTACAGCAACTCCTTTTATTATCTGTGCCTTCTGATGTCGCGGTTGGTGAATCTGGAAAAATTCCGATTATGTTTGGTCTAGACAAGATAGACGCAGACTTTGTGCAGACACTTGCAAACGCAAGCGTACCTGAAGAGCAAGAAAGCACACTAAGAGCAAACCTCATTGACTGGAATAGACGTTCGTATGGCGGAGATGTTTCCTTCTCTATAATCTCTGCTGCAGATAAAGACGGAGAAATAACGCCTCTCTTAACACATTTTGTGGTAACACCTGAAGCCAAAGCAAGCGCGCAAGGCACGATTTATTTTGTTATTGACCGTCCGCGAGAATTAATCACTTTTCTTGGAAATCCAGATGTACGCGCATTAACTGGTGATAGTATATCAGGTGTTGCGGTACGATACATAAGACAACCAATAGAGTTTTACCTTGAGGGAGGTGTACAATATCAGGAACTGGGAGCCCATTTCGCTCCTGCACTTGATGTTCTTGGCTCATACGAAGAAAGCGAGCCCCTGCAACCAAAAGAATATCCTACAAGATGGGTTATTTTCTGGATAGCTATGCTTATAATTTTCACAGGCATTGCATATATCATTCTGCAAGAATGGTACAAACGCCACTATGAGAATTACTTATTCAGAAACCCTGATGACCTATATAATGTCCTGACTTTCATAGATAATTCACGAGCCTCTGGCATGGAGGATAATGCAATTCGCAAAAACCTGCATGATAACTCGTGGAGTGGAGAACAGATTAATTATGCGCTTAAAAAGATAGATGGTAAAAGAACAGGAATGTTTGAGATTCCACTTTTCAGAGGCTCTGAACAGCGCAAGATACAGGGAGAGATTCAAAAGCGCAAACAGAGAATGGGAGGAGACGCAAGGTTTATTAAAAGACCATTCTCCTAAATTATTATGTTTGAAGCAATTCGCAATTTATCTGCAAAGATGTTCAGGGGACTTTTCAGACGACGTTCTAGCATAAAAATTGGGTTCTATGGTCCTCCTAATGCCGGAAAGACATCTCTCGCAAATCGAATCTGCAAGGACTGGACAGGAGAAGAGATTGGCGTTGTAAGCAGAATTCCTCATGAAACTCGCCACGTACAATTCAAGGAGAAAGTTGAGATTACTTATAAGGGCAGAATGCTCACATTCAAGATGGTTGATACTCCTGGTATAGCAACAAAAATTGACTATGAGGATTTTCTCAGGCATGGCATTAAAAGAAATGAAGCAAAAAAACGTGCAAAAGAAGCTACACAGGGGATTATTGAATCTATACAGTGGCTTGATGATATGCATGCGGTAGTTGTTGTTCTTGATGCTTCAGAAAATCCTTATTCTCAAGTTAATATCACAATCATAGGTAATTTAGTTGCCCGCAAAATACCAATTTTAGTTGTGGCAAACAAAATAGATTTAAAGAAGGCAGATATCAAGAAAGTCGAGGCGGCATTTCCGGAGTATCCTGTCGTGGGAATATCTGCAAAAGAGGGCATTAACCTTGAGGAGTTTTATGCAGCGCTCTTTGAATTAGCAAAAAAAGTATAATAATATGGGAACAAAAAAAATAAAGGGGCTTAGCTTGCAAGTCATTCCGTTTTCGGAAGTGCAGAATCTTTCAATTTCGGAACGAGTGAAGAAAATATTGACAATCATATTAAGCAATAAGATTGTCATCCTGCACGGCAGGCTGCGGGCTGAAGAAGAGGCGCGCTTAATTGAGGACACCATGGCTCTTGTTGACCATGTTAAAGATTTTAAGGGTATTGAACTGGCAGTAATTGAGCCCAACACCCGCAACAGCAGCATCTTTGAAAGATTTAAATATACTCTAGCTAAAAGACTGGTTGGTGACAGCAACGCATTAACTGTTATCGGTCCTGCCTCTGTTATAAAGGAGATTAAGCGTGACCCGAAGAAGATTGAGCTGATGCTGCAATAATTTTATTTCAAACTGGCGCAGCAAGCTGCGGGGTATTACACCCAGTTTGAGATCAAAAAAACGATGCGCCCTCCGCACCTTAAAACCTCGAGAACTGCTGTTCTCGATGGCCGTCAAAAACCGAAGGTTTTTGAGGGGTGCGGTTTGGGGAGGCGCTCGTTTC
>CAZKON010000004.1:0-39012 GCA_964554415.1 Candidatus Woesearchaeota archaeon
CGTCAAGAACTTTCAGTTCTTGAGCGCTGTTGAGAATCAGGTGATTCTCAAAGTCTCCGGCGGTGTCAAGAATCCCAGACTAAAGTTTGGGGCGTGTCAGGTGTTCTTGAGCACTTTCGAGAATCCCAGAAAACGAGAGGATTCTCGAAGTCACAAAACCACAACAAGCCTCGGCTTTCAAGCCGAGGTTAAAAACCCGAAGGGTTTTGTGACATTTCCTGAAGAATCATGATCACTCAATCTGGAACCTTAAAATCGCGCCAACACCCTTTGTGAGATTTAAAAACTGCTGTCCCTCTTGGTTTTCTGTTGAGATGAAGAACACGCTTGAGCCGATACGTTCTGCTTCCTGCTCAAGCTCTTGCATCTCTTTTTTTGGGAGTTCCTTTGAGATTAAAAGAATATCCACTGCTCCTCTTTCCAGCGCAAGACGTGTTTTTTCCAAGCCATAAGCCGCCTTATCTCTGTTTTTTCCCAGAGCCTCAAAAAACTTCTGAATAATCTTTCTTTCTCTGATGAATTCCTGTTGTTCTATGTCTTCATGTGAAGCTTCTACTAGTAGTTTAAGCCCGTGTTCGTCAACATAGCCTATGTCTTTAACTGCAATGACTTTTTCTTTTAGCTTTGTTACAAGTTCGCTTTGTTCCAAAAACTCCTCTTTTGTTGGGATTGGGCCGCCGACAAGAATACCTTTAAGTTTCGGCATGTCAAAGAATATCTCTTTCATTGCTTCTGCTACACGTTTGAAGAAGTATTTTGCAAGACCTTCTGTGATGCGATGAAAGCGCTGACTTGATTGGCCACCTGCTCTTACTTTGCCAGGCACTCCTGATGTCATGATACGAATTACTTTGATTTGCTTGCCTTCTAATGCTCCGATAGTTGCCTGCTGACGGTCAATTGTAAGCAGCCCATAGATTTCTGTGACTTCAAGCATTTCTTTCAGAGGTTCTATGACAAATGCTTTATCGCATCTATATGTACGAATGCGCAGGGCTTTCGGCGGCTCGTATGCCCAAATCTGAACATCTTGCCCACCTTCTTTTTCAGAAACATTGCCACAAAAGATTGCTAAGCCATTGGTAGGTGTTTGTTTGTATTCTTTGAGTTTGCGAATAATTGTTTCCAGCGCTGTGACTACGGAAGTTCTTGTTTGTTTTGATTTAATATTTTCCGCTGTTCCTGCTTCAGATGCAATCTGACTTGAGACTTGGTGGATATTGGTGCCCGCAGGTATAAGTACAGTCACAAGTTCTGTATGAACACCCCGTATACCTTCAAGTAAAGTCACAAGTTCTTCAAGTTCCTGTCTCTGTTGAGGTGTCATCTCAGGACTAATAACATTCGCCATGCTGAGAAATCTATGAAAAGAGGGTTAATAAAAGTAGAGGTTTAATGCCTGATGACGAACTGCTCAAGCTCCGAGCCTCTATGAATTGTCCATGGCCAAAAGAAACATTTAAACATAAATTGAGGAGAAAATGGCTCGCCTTCAGAGCTTAATGTAATGGTCAATTGCTCTTTTGCATCTATACATGTCAATGCTTGTTCTGCTTCAGCATAATCAATCGTTCCATTGTTGTCTTTATCAGCAAGCGTACGAATAAATTCGTTTCTTTCTCTTTCATAGTCCAACCTTTCTTCTCTTGATTCCGCTACATCTCTTCTTACGTACACTTCAGCAGAAGCATCAATATATTTTTGAACATTTTTAGGATTCTTTTCATTGCTTAATGAATCTCGAATAAAGAAAACTCTTCGTTTCTCGTTCCAAGATTTTCCGAAATAATCGGAAAAAAGATTTTCAGCGCTTTTGTTCTGTTCGCGGTATACTGATGCGATTTCTTGCGCATTGAGGCTCCCGTTTTTATTCGTATCGGCAATTCTCCGCGCCCCTGCTTGCATTTTCTGTGTAATATACGCGTGATAAGCCTGACCTCCTATTAAATTGAGACTCCACAGGAGGGCAGCTAAATAGCGGGGATGCAGATAGCGCCTGAGTGTGTTGGGTTTCATGTTAAAAACTGTAGGAAAAAGTTACGCCTCCATACAATTTATTTTCAAAATCAGAATCCAATGAGCGCTGGTAATTGAGGCGCGGAGCGATGCCGAACGGCAGCAGCCTTTTTGTTTCTGTCACTGGAACGTCTGTGCTCTGCGCGCGTGTTGCTAAATTCGCGCATGGTAAGATTGATGAGAGCAGTACAGTTTTCATGTGGTTCCTTGTAGTCATCATAGAGTAACGCTGAAAAAAGCCTATTTAATACTTATTACTCCTGTACAGGATATATAAAAGAAAGAATTAAATACCTGTCAGAACATTCAGAAGGATGCATACGACATGGCACGAGTTGCTACGCTTCGGGCTTACTGAAGGGGAAGCGAAAGTGTATGTGGCGCTACTCAGCACAGGCTCTTCAACTGTCGGACCAATTGTGAAAGAATCGGGTGTTGCCTACTCAAATGTGTACGGCATTCTGCAGCGTCTCATTGAGAAAGGCATTGTGAGCTTTATTATAAAGAACAAGACAAAATATTTTCAAGCAGTCACGCCTTCGAACTTGTATGTTTATCTGGAAAAAAAGGAACGCGAGATCGCGCAGCAAAAAACACAATTAAAAATCCTGATTCCGCAGCTTGTGAAGCTGCAGGACATACAGCCATCGCAGGCAGCAGAAGTGTATCTCGGTATTGTAGGCCTGCACACTGCATACGAGCGCCTGCTTGCCAATACTACAAAGAACAATGAAGACTGCTTTTTTTATATCCATGAGAAAGAATATGGAGAGACAGCAGATACGTTTTATCTGAACATTCAGGGATTGTTGAAGCAGGTAAATCTGCGTGGTATCGCCAATGCAGAAGCGCGGGATTCTGACTTTTTCAAGAAAGTGAAATTTGGGAAATTTCGATATGCGAAATTTCCAATTCCGGGGAACATTGAGGTATGCAAAGAGCGTGTGCTTGTTGTCTCGTGGGAAAAGCCCATCATTGCCGTGCTTATCTACTCGGCGAGCATTGCCAATAATTTTCAGAGGTATTTTGAAGAAGCATGGAAGAATGCGCGGGCGTAGTTAGAGAATAAGGGTATTAGAAAACTGTTTAAAATGAGGATCTCCTGTAATAATCTGGGCATTTATTTTCCTTGAAGCAATAACGATACATGCATCTGCTAAACCGAATGTGGGGATTTTCTTTCGCGTTTCAGCATGCAAGATTCCTGCCTCTTTCGCCATGCGAGGAGTCATTTCAATTATCTTAGCATTTTTAATCATTGCATCGTACGCTATTTGGACATTTCCTTTTTTTCTTTTTACCTTGCTTACAACTTCTGCCAGCGTTGTACTAATTATAAAAATCTCGTTATCTGCCGTAAGAAAAGAGTTTACTTTCTCTCCTTCCTTGCCTCCTTCAAGATATTCAATCCAAGCATATGCATCAATATAATATCTCATTCGTCCAGTTGACCCTTGAATTTGTCCTCTTTTGTAAATTTTCCAATGCCTTTTAATGCACCAAAGTAACTTTTTCTGCGCTTTTTTACCTTTATCTCAATCACTTCATCTTCCTGAAGACTTTCTGCTTTTACGAGCGGGGCAGGCAGTGTCACTACAAACGAGCCACCTATTCTGCGAACTGTCGCAAGAGTCGTTGTTTCTCCTTCAGTATTATATTCCATGTTATATTTTATATAATACGATATTATATAAATCTTTCGATGGATTTTGCTTTCCGAATAGTGCCTGAAAAGTAAGACTTATCGGACAAAGCTACTCAAACCAGAGCATTTAAATAGAGTATATACTCGTCTATACCATGAAACTCATTAAGCAGGTTGTGGAAATCGGGAACGGCGCGGCAGTGTATGTGCCTAAAGAGTACCTTGGCCAGGTAGTGGCGCTTATTCTTCCTGAAGGAACTCGAGAAATCCAGCAACGCATTCTTACAGCTCTTGTGAGATATATGCCCAACATTCTTGGGGTATATCTGTACGGAAGCTACGCGCGGGATGAGCAGCAGCCAGATTCAGATATTGATATTCTTGTCGTCACTAAAGAGAGAGATGCAACACTTAAAAGGCATCTGAATGATATCGACGCAAGAGTCCTTCCACTTGATGCAATCAGGAAAGCAATAAGAGAGCATCCTTTATTTATTGTGCCAGTCATTCGGGAAGCAAAAGTGTTATTAAATCCTGCTCTCTTGGAAGAGTTGCGCACTCTTCCATTCAATCGTGCACAATTTCAATGGCCCCTCAAAGAAGTCGAACGGACGGTAAAGATTATAGAGACTTTTCTTGCTTTGGATAGCGATACTGCACCCATTGCCCCCACACACCTGTATTCACTCATTCTGAGAATACGCGTCTGCTTCCTGATTGAATGCCTTTTACATAACAAGGCGTATACTCATAAACGCCTTAAGGAAAATCTGATGAAGCAGGGATTCAGGAGCGAAGCGATTGAGCGTTGGTTTTCAATCTATCGTGCAGTCAGAGACAATGAAGAGCCGCGCATGCACATCAAAAAAACGATGCGCCCTCCGCACCTTAAAACCTCGAGAACTGCTGTTCTCGACGGCCGTCAAAAACCGAAGGTTTTTGAGGGGTGCGGTTTGGGGAGGCGCTCGTTTTTTGGATGCTCGGGGAGCAACTCCACCTTAAAAGGTGGAGTTTTCTGGAGGCTCCCCGACATAACAAAAGATGAGGTCTTAACTCTTATTTTATTTCTTAAGGCTTCGATAAAAAAACTCAGACATGAAACGAAAAAAACGGCTGGAAAAGGGTATTGAATCACTTGAAACGCAAATAGCGATTCATAAAGAAAAGCTAAAAGAGGCAGTTGAAGAAGGGGATGAAGATTTAATACGCTATTACGAGAAGGACATTGAACACTTTGAACAGGAGAAGAAGAAAAAAGAAGGGTATTGGGAAAGTGAGTGATTTGTTAATCGAACACCATTTTCTCAGAAGGAAAGATATGATCTTCTTTCATGATGGCAGTCTCTACTTTTTGAATGCTTTTAGAAAACTCTTCAGTCAATGCGGAGATAATTTTGGTATATTCTACAAAACTCTTGCACATGATTTCCAATTCAATGTCCCAGGGAGAGATTTGTTTGAGCATGAAGAGGATGTTGTGGTGATGTAGCACATAGTTCATAAGACGATCAAGTTCTTGCTTGCTTAGATTTCTAAAATAAAGAAACGTCTTGTAAAATTCATAGCCTAACTTTTGATAATTGAGGATGGCGGAGTATTTGACGATGACTTTTTGTTCTTCAAGACGGCGCATTCTTGTTCTCACAATGTCAACAGTTGTATTATTGTCGTGCGCAATTGCCGCGATATTCTCGCGGCTGTTCTTAAAAAGAGATTTGAGAACTTTGATGCTCATTGTATCGAGTTTGATATTGGAGGGCCTGTCAAACATGGTGAGCCACTCGGTTTTTGCATGATGCAGGAACGTTTTATCGTGTGTATGCACACTCACGACGGTTGCGGTCGTGCTTTCATGGATGACTTCCTTAAACCGAGTAAATAATTCGTTTTTCAAGTCAAAAAATTCTTGTGTGTCTTTCACGAAAAATGTCGCGCCAATGTTCCATGCACCTTCTGCCACTCCGAGCCAAAAGAGATGCTTATCTTTTTTGAGATATTCGAGGAGTTGTTTTTTCTTTATAGGAACATTTGCCAGTTTCAAATAAATTTTTGCTGTTTGGTAGCCGAGTTTTGTCGGGTCAAGCCAGGTGGTGAAGCCGAGAATGATTTCTTCTTCAAGCATACGTTTGATACGATAACGCGCCGCTTCTTTGCTTTTGCCGATGAGTTTTGCTAAGCGCGTTTCTGGAATGCGCGCGTTTTTGTCGAGCTCGAAGAGGATGTGTTTGTCTATCTCGTCTATATTGTAAGGCATTTTAGTAAATAATTGTCTTTCTTTATAAATATTTCCATTTATTTACTAAAAAATAGGAGAAAGTTTGATATAGGGAATATGACGTGGAAAATCATGGAACAGAAAAATATTCGCCTTGGAGAACACTTTACACTCGTTGTAGACAATCGTAACACTCCTCTTGCATTCAGCGATGAAAGACCCTATCGATACGGGTTACATCCTCAAGAGCAGCAAGCCAATTATTGGACATATCCCGTAACTCGTCTTGAAGTAGATTCTCTATTAAGAACCGTGAGTGAGTTCATATCAGTAGGCAAGCCTTTAAGTGACACGACCATTAAAGCTCTAGAAAACCGCGTCCTTTCTACAGATGAATATTATACTACTTTTCAGGAACAAGTAAAAAGAACTTCTGAATTATATGCTGCGGGTAAATGCACGCATAAAACAGCAAATGAAGAAATTGAGCAACTTGCACAAAAATTCAGAAACCATTTAAATGAGGCAATATCAATATGATTCCTAAACACACACTTCGTCTAAAACAAGAACAGCTAGACGTACAAACAATAGAACTTGCTCTCTTCAAGGAACTAGAAGGCAAAATCGTAGACTATGCCTATGCGCCCGATAGTAGAAATTCTTATGACTATCATGGCATCATGGGCAGAATTGGCGAGCATCATATCGAAATCCTCAAGCACATGATGCGAGGAACTTACGATAAACGAGAACCTCAAGCAAGAGTTATTATCAATAAGACAAATATTTCCTCGCTTTCCGAATCAAATGTAAGTGTAGAAGAATATCTTAGAAGATACGTGGCTGCTGAAATAATTCGCTAAGAATTGCACAAATTCTACGGTCAGATTTCTTTCACACATACATCTTCTCACTGCAACCCATGGCACGCCATCAAATCTTTCTCAAACGCGCGCAGGTCTTGCGGAATCTCAATGCCCTCAATAGACTCGCGGAGCGAGATGCTTTTGTCTTTCTTGGTTTTCCAGACAAGGCTGTTGAACGAAACAAGTGCATCAATGAGGGAGACATCTGTCGTCGTTTTCCGCGCTTTGGGGAATGCATTGAGAGAGAGGTGAAGCTCGTTGGCGATTACGGAAGTGATTTGAGGCACAATGGGATGCAGCAGGATGATGAGGCGTTCAAGCAGAGCATGTAGGGTGTATTTTGCAGAGTTACTTTCTTCTTCTGTAAACACATTTTCTGCGTTATATACTCTGTTTTTTACTAATTCAAGATAGTGCGAGGCAAACTGCTCCCAGAGGAATTCCCGGAGTTTGAGTGCCGGATGATAGAAATCGTACTTTTCGTAAGATTCTGCGACAAATGAAGTAAGATTCTCGAGATAGTCGAGAAATAGCTTGTCTAAGGACGCAAGTTTCTGTTTCTTCTTTGGTTTTTGAAATTGCATGATGAAGCGCGTTACATTAAGGAGCTTTGTTAGTGTCTTTGTTTCGGCTTTTATCTTCTCTTTTGAGCAGGCAAAGTCCTGTTTCGAGAGGTCTCCTTCTGTTGCTGCCCAAAATCTTATGGCTTCTGCGCCGTAATCACGAAGCAATTCCTGAGGGTCTATCATGTTGCCAAGAGATTTTGACATTTTGCGGCCTTTGTCATCAAGAATGTGATTATGAATCCAGACATCTTTGAAGCAAGGTTTGTTTGTTTCCAGATAGCCACGTAATAGAGTGTAGTAGAGCCAGGTTCTTACAATCTCTTTACCTTGAGGACGGAGCGAGGCAGGATATGCTTTTTTGAAGAAAGAGTCATCTGATTTGTATTTGAGGAGAAAGAGTTCTGAGATTGACGAGTCGAACCATGTATCGAGCACACGCCCGTCGCCAATCCATTTAAGAGCGCTAAATTTCTTTTCTTTTAGAGTGCCAATGTATTTTCCGTTATGAAAAACTTCTGCATCTTTAGGAACTGTCTCTTTCCAGGGCTGAAAATAGGCGTTAGGAAGAGGAAGAGCAGTATAACGATTTCCTTTTGCATCTTCTGAATACCAAAGTGGAACAGGCGTGGCGTAAAATCTACGACGTGAAATTGGCCAGTCAATGGCAAGAGAGTCAATCCACGAGTCAAGAATTTTTTTTGATTCAGGAGGATAAAACTCTATTTGAGAAGCGATATCGCGCAAGCTGTTGCGGAATTCGAGTTGTTTGAGATAGTATTCTGGCATCTCAATGAATTCTATTTCTGCGCCTGAGCGTTCTGAGACAGGTGTTGAATGCACAATCTGTTCTTGTTTTACCAGCAGCTTTTCTTTTTTTAATTCTTCAATGATTTTCTGCCGAGCGTCTTTGACTTTCAGAGCATGAAGAAATCCGGCGTGCTCGTTCATTGTACCATCTTGGTTAATCGCGATTGTTGCTTTTAGATTCATCTCGCGGAAAAATTGAATATCTGAAAGGTCTCCAGCAGAGCACATCATCACAAGACCAGAACCTTTGTCAATTTTTGCAGCAGGATGCTCTTGAATCGGGATTTCTTTTCCAAAAATAGGGGAAATTGCGCTCTTGCCTTGCAGATGCTGATAACGCTTGTCTTCTGGATTGTAGATTACCATGCCGCAAGTGCAGATAAGTTCGGGGCGTGTTGTGGCGATAACAATTGATTCTCCTGTTTCTTTCACTTTCCATTGTATATGGTTGAACGTACTCGGCACGTTTTTGTATTCGATTTCTGCGTCTGCGACTGTTGTTCTTAATTTTGGATCAAAATTGCTAATGCGTTGGTCTTCATAGATAAGTTTCTTTCTGAAAAGCTCAATGAATGTTGCTTGTGTAAGCGCGCGGTATTCTGGGGCATCAGTATGATAGACAGAGCCGATGTCTTTGCTTTGTTTGTATGAGCTAAATGAGATACCTAACTTTGCAAAGCTGTCAATTGATTCTGCAGATGCTTCGCGCAGAAGTTTCTCGCAACATTCGACAAATTTCTCGCGGCTGACTTTAAAAGGGGATATATTAAACTTTTTCTCTGCAGCAACTTCAATCGGCAGGCCATTTCTATCTAATCCAAGAGGGAAAAGAACCTCAAAGCCTTTCATGCGCTTGTATCGAGCAAACATGTCCATGAAACAGTAAGTAACTGCTTGCCCGATATGAATTGGAGTATTTACATAAGGCGGTGGAGTGTCGATGGAGTAAATTTTCTTTTTTGTTTTTGGATTGAAGACATCGGATTCTGCTTTCTGCCATTGCTTCGTTATTGCAGTTTCTACTGCAGGAGACCATGCCTTTACTTCTGCAATCTTTGGATACTTGATGGGCATCAAACAAGAAGGAGAGGGGGGGTTAAAAAGATAACTATGGGGAAAAAATAGATAAAGAGATTTCCTAAGCCTTCGCTACATCAAGATTCTGGCAATCGAATCTTGAGTGCCGTCAAGGTTTGGAAAACCTTGAGGTCCCCACAGCAAGCTGATGGGGTATTACGCTCGGCTTCTAGACGGAAATCTCTAATTTCAAACTGGCGCAGCAAGCTGCGGGGTATTACACCCAGTTTGAAATAAACACTTGTTACAGAGAATTAGGATAATTGAGTTGTATTTTGTTCCTAATTCTCTGTCTGGATGATTAGGAAAACAGGAATCAAATTAACCTAATCATCCATATTAACAATGTGTATGATATGGAAAAGGAAAGTACTCAAAAACTTTCGGTTGAATTTGCCGCGAGAAATTCGTACATTATTGAATGTAAAAGAAGGAGATGCTGTTGATTTTATTGCAGATGAAGGCAGGTTTATACTCAAGGAAATAGAGAAAATTTAACTTTTAGCCTGCTTCCAAAGCAGCTTAAAGATATTTGCCTGCAATTCGGCAAACGCAGGGTCTTCAATTTTGATACCTATTTGTTCTTTGTCGGTAACGCGGAGAAAAATAACTTTATCCTTTGTGATTGCGAGTTCGTAGTCTTTGCCTTTGATAATTGAATCGAGAAAACGGATTTCCCGAAGAGATTTTTTATCATATTTTCTTGCTTCTTTTAAAGAAGGAGCATTTGTGGGGCTTTGGCTCTGGGCAGGCATCATGGAATTTTCACCTCAAGAACAGAAAAACGTCCTGCAAAATCTTGAATACTCTATTGAACAAACATTAATTCTCGAGACTCCTGTGCTTGGAAGCACAACGAATGCGACCAGAGGAGAAGAACGCTGGCTTGAGATTCAAGGCGGGCGCGGCAGAATTCTTCATGGATATCTTCCCAGCGAAGAAGAAGTACGTTCGTATACTACCGGCACGCAATGGCATTTGAGCAAAACAATACTTTATGAAATTCTGAAAAACAAGAGACGTATGCTGTATATCTTGCAGAAAACAACGAGTTAGCGCGCAGGCGCGCATCATAAGAATGCCGTAGGCATTCCTATTTTTATCTTTAGCGCGAAGCGCTACTTTTCTAGAATTCTCATGTCATCATATACGAACATTCAATTCCCAAAACGCCTTTGCCTCATATTGTAAAAATCAAGAGCTTCCTTGAATGCCTCTGCATCAAAGTCAGGAAAATGCACAGGCGCAAAATAAAGCTCAGCATATGCTGCCTGTAAAGGCATCAAACCGCTCAATCTCTGCTCGCCGGAAGTGCGGATAACTAAGTCAACAGGAGGTGCATCAGGAGCATCAAGCGCATGAAGAAGTGCACTCTCATCAATTTTTCTCCTCCCAGAAACAAGAATCTTGTTTACGGCGCGCACAAGCTCATCACTCCCGCCATAATCAAGACATAACTGAACATTAAATTCAGAATATTTCTCTGTTTCCTGCTCAAGAAGCGCAAGTTCCCGAAGCAGAGAAGAAGGCAGGCGGTCTTTTCTTCCTAAATGACGAAATTTGATTTTATTAGCAGATGAATCACAACGAAGACGTTTAATTCCACGCTCAAGTAACGCAAACAAAGCCTTCCTTTCAGCAGGCGCGCGCTTCCAGTTTTCTGTCGAGAATCCCCAAAGAGTTAAGTATCTTACTCCTGCGCTCTTAGCAGTAATAAATAATGACTGTATATGTTGAAAGCTCGCAGAAGTGTAATGGCCAAACTGAGGCTCCTGACCTCTTGTGCGCGCCCATCTTCTGTTTCCATCAGGAATAATTGCCACATGAACAGGAACAGTATGTTTCTTTTTAGAAAAAAGTGTTCTGCCAAGATTGAGAAAACTCTTTGTTTGATCAGCAATAAACGAAGCCTGTTTAATAACGCAAAAATCAGAGAGAGAGCGTGAAGGAGTCTGCCAATGATAATAAATACCGCTAACTTTGGAAAATCCAGGGCTGTCTCCAAGCCAATGGAGCAATGCAAGCAGATGTTCGTGAGTCCCTTGTGCGATGATATCAACGCTTCCATCAGCACGATTCATCACATGCCCTCCAATGCCTAAAGCGCGGGCTTTGTGCCGTATAATCTGCCTGAAACGCACACCTTGTACGCGTCCATGTATTTTTATCTCCATCTCATGAATTTTCATTAACTACCTCCGCTGATAAAAGCTCACAAAATTTTGGAAGCTCGGCACTTTGAATTCGCACACCGACAGCCCTGAGATGCCCTCCACCAGTAGCATTAGTAAGTTTAGGCAGAATACAGGTAAGTATGTCGTGGACATTATCGCCGCGGAGAGATATATTTGTAATGCCTGCGTTTGTATATGCCACACATATGACGCAGTCTGAAAAACGATAGACTAATTCATTTGATAATTCAGAACTCATGCTGGTATCACCGCCGTATGAAAAAAAGACAAGCGCGCCTTGCTTGCATAAAAGCGCTTGTTGAAGCAATGAACTATATCGGGCATACAATCTTGTATATGTATTGCGAAACTGCGCGTTTCCAGGCACGTCAGCTAGCACTTCGCTCGGAAACATGCACTTAATAAGATATTGTTGCAGATGCACGACATTTGTAGTAGAATCCTTCAATCCAAAGTTCAACGCCTGCGCTAATTTTCCAATTTCTGTTCTGTAATACGCATCGAATGGTTTGATTATATTTTTACCCCATAACTCAGGATGTTGTCGTGCAAAGTCTTCTGCAAAGTCTGGCAGGTGATGGTCTGCAATGCATCCCATAACTGCAATCCAGATGTCTTCTTTACGTCGGCATATCCTCTGCGCCCAATAAGTCACAGGCTCACTGCTTTTTGGCTCCCCATAAATAGGATTATAACTAAAGAAACTCTGCTCTGCTTCGAAAGACTTGCCCTGTAATTCATGATGGTCAATCCAGATTACAGGAAGTAAAAGTTCTTTTAGCGCCTTCAGAAATTCAGGCTCAAGTATAGGCTTGTCCAGAATGAAAACAGCGTCTGCCCCAAGTTCGCGCGCTTTCTGTGCGTACGAAACATTTAGCCCAGGATAGCTACGGACAGCAATGCCCCTGCCTCTTCCCAAAAATCGCGAAAAAATCAAAAAACTGCACAAACCATCAGCATCATTGTCGTAATAAAAAACAGGGTTCTGAGATTTCTCAAGATGTTCTCTGATTTCTTTGCACTTTGATTCCGAAAGCATATTCTAACACATAAAAGAAAGCTTTTAAGGGTTTGGGAAGATTGTTCTTGACAAGAGACCAATCAAAGTCCTCTATACCATCAGAAAAGATGGCTTCTATCAAAGAAATCTTTAAATAGGAACAGTTCATATTATAAATATGAATAAATGGCTAGAACTCCTTATTGGATTGATTTTAGTGATTGCCCCTATTATCGCTGCTGCATATTATCCTGGTTGGTGGCTTGCGGCGCTTACTGTCTTAAAGGGAAGCATATTCTGGGCAGTCATCGCTCTTGGCGCTCTTTTTATCCTTCTCGGCATCTCGGATTTGAAAGAAGCGAGATAAAATACAAACTGCTTTCATACAATCTAGAAGGTTTTAACGTGAGCACAGCAATTTTCTATAAGTAGATTTTTCTAAGGATTTATCGCTTTTGCCCGCTATGGAGAATTCGGTTGATTATGTTCCACTACATTCGAATTCTCCAGACAGAGAATTTGGTACAAAAAGTAACTCAATTAACCAAATTCTCTGTAATTGACTTCTGCACTTCAGAAAAACAAGAAGTTTTGCTGCTCTCATTAACCACTAAATTACAGAGCGTTTCATTACGCTCAGAAACAGCAAAACGTTCGTAACATCCATCACGATAAGATGCAGTTTTCACATCAGCACAAAGTTCATTATCTCTCTTTGCAAATGCCACGTTAGCATAACAGAAATCTTCGCTGCCAGAATCAGCAATCAAAGTGCATGGAGTAAAGTCTCTGGTTTGAATGGCATAGTACTGAAAGCATCCATTCCTTTCATTTCCTCGGATATTGTTGCAGATGCGGACATCATGCTCCTGCACAGAAAAATTAAGATAACATAAATATTGTTTTGACTCGTTGCGCTCGTATTTACATATCGAGGCAGAATTAGAAAAATCAACCAATAGTACAACCATAAATCCAAGAACTAAAACAGCTACTGCAAAAAAAGGTATATTCTCACGCGCGACTTCTCTAAGCGCATGATTCATAATGATTGAACGCAGAAAACCCGCAAACAAATATTTGGGGTAAGGAAATTGCTTCTCCGCCTCATGAAAACATTAATATTCTGTTCTTTAAAAACATTCTCTCTAAGGACGAGTTAGCGCAGCGAGGAAGTCCGCAGCAAGAGAGGAACGAGAGGGTATAATGGATTAAGCTCGTATATAGTTTATTAGCCTAATTTTCTATATCTTTTAACGCAGTCTTAATGTTTCTCGTCAACTGCACCATTGAATCTTCAAGCTGCTGTTTATTCTTAGTTCCGGTGCAGACAAGCTTACCATTGGAAAAGAGCAGGAAAGTAGCAGGAGGTTCAACAAGCTTGTATACAAGACCAGGAAACTGCTCAGGTTCGTATTCAGTATTCTCCAATTGCAGAGCTAAAACATTCAGATTCAGATTTAAGTCAATGCTTCCAGATGCAACAATATTTTGTACAGTTATCTTAGGCGTTTCAGTAATTTTTACTCCTATCTTGGCTATCTGCTTAATGACTACCCGTATCACTTCCTTCACTTGCGCAACACTCTTAGTGCCTGTGCATACAAGATTTCCTGAAGAAAATACGAGAACAGCAGACTTAGGTTTCTCAACACGCAAAACCAAACCAGGAAATTGTTCAGGGTTATATTCAGTATTACTCTGTGTACGTGCAAGTTTTGTCAAAGATATCTCTTTTCCTAAGGAAGTCGTAGCCACAATATTTTGAACTTTAAGGTTTGATTTAGTTGACATAAGGCAGTATATGATGGTATCTCCTTTATAAGGAAAGTTCATTTATAAAGCTTTCCGAACTGGCTTGAAGAATCACTCTGCAAAGAAGACACGGGACTTTTAACAGAAGCTGAAGTCCCAGTTTTCACACTCAGCTCACCCTCCCGACGACGAATCCAAGAAAAAATTGCTGAAATTAAGATAATGCTGATAAAAAGCAAGACAAAGATTCCGATAGACCATTTATATAATTCTCCTGAAGGAGAAGTAAACGCTTGATAAACTTTTACAACAAGTATAAATCCCGCAATAACAAGAGCGCAAACTCCGACACCAAGAAGAACCCTCTCTAACCACTTAGGTATCATGTTCTTCTCCATTTTCATATTCTTTAGAATTTATCTTTCTTAATGATTCTTCTGAAGATTTCCCCTCTCTGAAATTCTGTTCATTTTTAACACATCCCTCAATGTCAGCCAGTGTAGCTATATCGCTTGTTGTTCTGTCAGGCCGATAGTGCGTAATCCTCGGAAATCGCAATGCATAACCAGATAGATAACTCGGGCTCGCCTGTATATTCTGGTATGTTACAGAAACTATAACTTTAGGTTGCACACGTACACTATTCCCCTGACTATCAATAATCAAAGGTTTAAGTATTTGAGTCATCTCGTCATAACTAGTCCCTGCTTCTTCTTTTTCCTTCAAACCGGAAGAAACCATTCCAACTTCAGCAAATCCATCTTGTGTTCTGCAAGCCACAACATAACTAGTCAGCCAGCCTGCTCTTTTTCCAGAGCCGTATTCTGCTCCAACAATAACTAAATCAAGGTCATTTACCACAGGTTTTAACTTCACTATATATCCAACGCGGCGCCCTTGCTTGTAAGGCGCATTAAGTGCTTTAATTATGATACCTTCTTCGCCGCTCTTCAATGCTTCAGTATAAAATTCTTCTGCTTCACTCTCACTTCCAGTCACAATCTGTCGTGAAGCCCTAATAACCCATTCTTTTGTAGAAATCAGTTTTTCCAGCAGTTTCCTGCGCTCAATAAAAGGTATTTTTAGCACACTTTTCCCATTGAGATAAAGAACATCAAATACGTTTATCTCAACAGGCAGTTTCTTGCTCAGCTGTTCAATACCGTACTTCCTTCGGATTCTCTGGCTGATTGCTTCAAAAGGCATATACCTTTTTGTCTCTGAATTGTAGCCGACAACCTCACTATCTAAAATAAAACTCTTTGCTTTCACATATTTCCTAACAGCCGCGACAACATCAGGAAACTGAGCAGTCACATTTTCAAGTTTTCGCGTAAAGAGCATAACCTGTTTCCCGTCATAATTTATAAGCATACGGAACCCGTCATATTTATGTTCCAGTGCCGCAGGCTTCCCGCATATACGAAATGCTTCTGTAATATTTGTTACCTTAACAGGCAGCATAACTTTAATTGCTCTCCCAGGCACGACTGAAATGCTGTCTAACCCCCCTCTTCCGCGTGCCGCGGCTGCAAAAACCAATGCAAAGTCATTTGCAAGATCGTAAGCCTCAGTCAAGCGTTCGCGCATATCTTCCTCTCCAGCAAAGAAAGCAGCAGACAATGCATCAGTCAACAATGCATCAGCAACACCAATGCGCAAGTCCTGTAAAACAGTGCGAATCAAATATCTTGCCTCTCTTGCTGTTGCTGCTCCAAGCAATTCCGCAATGCATCCAATCTTCTTTTCAACAGCTCCTTGCCCGCTGATAATCAGTAGTTTCTGTAAAATATCAAAAACATTTGCTATGCTCAACGCCTTTGAAAATAAAGGTTGCTGTTTTCTTTTCTCAGCAAACTCCGCTGCAATATCTCCTAAATCGCCGAGATTCTTATAACGCTGAACAATTATATCGCTTCCAATCCCAAAAGCATTAGCAATTGATTTGATTGCCAACTGTCCAGATATCCCATATTCTCGTGTATCATAATCAGGCACAACCCTCCCCCGCAATAGATATATCCATTTATATTTGCCGGTTTTATGCAGTTCTTTCAGCCAATCCGCCAGCACGCTCGTCTTTTCACCTTGTTTGCGCGTTGCTGCAAGTCGCTCATAGACCTCAACAAGAGAAAGATATTTCATGTTCCAGAAAAGCAGGTACATTATATAACGCTTGCGTTTCGCATGCTCGGATAGAAAAAGTCGTCATCAATAGTACTCTCTATTCGCGCCCGAAAGGCTCCAACTTCAGCCCGGGAATACGCTCAAAATGATTTGTATTTCTTGTGAGAAGAGACTCATTCCGGGAAATACAGATAGCAGCAATCATGATATCCGTAAGTTCAATCATTGCTCCAGCAGCCTTGAGTTGTTCAAAAATCTCTGCTGCTTTCTCTGAAGCTTCAAGAGTAAAATTGAGAATTGCAACGTTATTCAAAAAAAGTTCAACTGCGTCTTTTTGGCTTTTCTTGCTGAGGCGAAGGTTTCCGCGATAGAGTTCAAATGAATTAATGCTCGTGGTAAAAAGAGGTTGTTCCCTATCTTTCAGTGAGGTAATCATCTCAAAAATAGAGCGCTCATTCTTAAGGTAATCAATGATAATATCAGTATCAAGGCAGACCATTACTTAAATCTCCGTGATGGCATCTTCCTCTCATCGTACAACTCCTTCTTAATGCGATCCGCATCTTCTTTGCTCCAGGATCCGGCGAGTTCACGAAGTGTTTTTTTCTTTTTTTCGCGTACAATCTCTATAACAATTTCTGAGAAAGATTTTTCTTCATCAATTTTGCGCAATTCATTGTATGCTTCATCGGAGATGCTGATGACTTTAACCATAAATGCATGTATACATGTATGTATTTAAGCCTTTCGATGATTCAACGATAAACTATGCTAACACTGGTTAAAAATGTCAAGACAATGCCCTTTGGGCATCTAATTGGTTTATTAATTGCCTCTGGTTTTTCTAATATTATCAATCATTATTTCTAATGGAAAGCATTATTATTAATTAAAATATGACCTATAAAGCTATCTTCCTCCATAGGAAATAAAATGGGGTTAAAGTTTATATTACTTCAAGAACCACCCACTAAAGTGGGTGGCGTGTCGTGGTTCTTGAGCACACTCGAGAATCCTTTATTACTCCCTGCTTAAGCAGGGAGATTGCATGATGTATTATAGGATTCTCGATGTATCAGATAATGCATTAACCAAAAAGCTTGTGAATCTCCCCGCCCAAGGGTTTGCCTTCGGCAAATCCGCCTGCTGGCGGAGTGGGGCATCCAAGAAAACCAAGAACCGAAGCGGACTCATATTTGAGATAATTATCTCTTAAATAAAAGAAGATGCTTGGGAAGTATAGAAGACTTTAGGGGTTCGTCAAGAACTTCGAGAATATGCTTATTCTCGACAGCTTCAGAAACCTCTTGTTTCTGACAGTGCTCAGAAATAGAATATTTCTGACATGCTCAAGAATTTGCCAATTCTTGACATCTGCTGATTCTTGAACGCATCCAAGAACCAGAGGTTCTTGGTGTGTCAAAGTCTTCTATACTACAAGCTAGATTTTTACTTATAACTAGATAATACCGAACGTAAAAAGCGCTGATCTACTGCATCAAATCCCAATGAATCATCCATATAAAACATAAGAGAAGTTGATTTTAGTTTTCCATCCTCATATAAATAATTTGAGCTTCGCCATGCGCCGACACCATTGCAATTATAGTAGCAGCCTGTTCCCTCGAGACAACCGA
Source organism: Candidatus Woesearchaeota archaeon (assembly GCA_964554415.1). Classification (GTDB taxonomy): domain Archaea; phylum Nanobdellota; class Nanobdellia; order Pacearchaeales; family GW2011-AR1; genus JAGVXD01. The sequence goes on from CAZKON010000004.1 coordinate 17,910, forward strand.
TGCCTCTGTCTGTTTCATCACGGAAAGGAACACATCGCGTTTTATAAAATGAATCAATTTCAGTTCTCCAAAAACAATTATTATTTGACTTGCATAAATTTTCTGAAAGGTCTTTACAATAATCATAAAGCACACCAGAAGGTTCTTTTTGAGAATCTGTACACCATTTAGGACAACCATCAACGTCACAATTAGGCATATCTTTCAAATTAAGACCATATCCATTAAATTCACCTCTTACTCGCTTTTGATCAGTTAATCCAAGTAAATGAGCAAACTCATGGACAGTTTCGATATGACCGTTACTACTAATAAGATTATCTAGAGAGATGGTAAGAGCAATCTTTCCCCCACCCCCCGACTTTCCCTTACCCACTGACTCCGCCCATCCTCCAGTTTTTTCTGAATCCTTATTATCCCAAATAATTATTGCATGATCATAAGGAATCTCTGATAAAGATAGCCAATCCTTCACGTCTGCTATACATTGAAAGGGATTATCAGCAAAATAACAATGTTTTTGTAAAAAGAAAGATTCAAGAGAAGGAGGCATTTTTTCAATTTTATAAAAATTAAACTTGTTTCTGTCTGATTTAAAAGGTTCATAGTAAAGAATTCCCTTGTACTTACTCTCACTATCAATTTGCTCCAAAACATTCTTATCAAAATCCTCGGGATTAGAAAAATCAAGACCGATAAATACGACATCTAACTTATCCTCGGGCTTTCCATTAATAAGCACTTTCTCATATACTGGAAAAGTAGATAAAAGACCTTTGCAATTGGCATCACATTCTTGTTTAGTATAACATGAATTAGATAAATAAACATCACTCTTCTTACATCTATAACATATCTCCTCCTTAAAACAACCTTCACCACTTGTTTCTTGTTGAGACGGCTGAGCTACAGCTGGCGTACCTGACTGAGGAACATCTGCCCCCCCGTCCCACCGCCCCCAAACAATTTCCTGAAGAAGTTAATTATTTTCTCAAACAACCCTGCATCAACGCACTTCCCGCCCGCGCATACATTGCTCCCGCATTCATAGTTATTCTCACACGTCGCTTCTGCTGCTCTCTGCGCTTTCATCGTCCCGCTCAATGCACAGTAATCCCCGCCTGCCCGCGTGCCAAATCCAATGCACTTGCTACTTCCATCGCTACTCGGCAAATTGCATCCGATTGTCGCGCATGAGTTGCTGCTTCCGCTTCCTCCACCGCTTCCTCCCCCGCCACTGCTTCCTCCGCTGCCAGATGTTCCCCCCGAACTACTGGTCCCGCTATAATAAATAAATGCCGTACGCGGTGCACTTATAGAGCCTTTATGCAGAGCGACTATAGGGACATCACCACCAGTTGAACTGATAATATTATCTGTATTTGCAGGGTCAGAATAAGAAGATTGCCTCGTATAAATTTTGTTCACATCAACATAAGAAGAACTCCCGCTTCTTTGTTGACTCAACGTAATAATCGCCTCTTTGCCTGCCTCAAAATTCCCAGATACATCTTGTCCATGAACAACTAAGTGAAAATATTCAGAAAAATAAAAACGCGAAAGTGAGTTACCAATCGCACCTTGTTCAGTTGTACTACCATAAAGAGAATATCTTAAAGATTCATCTAATGTCGGAAGATAAATAGCAAGACCTTCCCGCGTGGCAAGCATATTAAACTTTATACGATTATCTTGTGCGCTCACATAGACACTTTTCGTTCCCGAATTTATGTAAACCTCATCAATTTTCAAACTTACTAAATTATCAAAATTCACGATATCTCCTGCTTTCTTATCCCCCTTTGATGTCCATGCTCCATTGCTGTAATATTCAACATTAGTCTTGTTAGCAAACTCTTCTGCAGTATAGGAATTAAATCTAACAAGATACGAAACAGGGTTACGAGAGTCATTAAGAGTCACAACCATATATCTATCGCCCCCAGTATAATTGTATAACACCCTACTCGTCATTGAACTTGTGACAAGGCGATTGCTAGGACTTTTACCTATACCAAGAAATGAACCAGAGGCATTAGTATACAATAAAGGCATCGTGACTTCTCCGCTTTTGATTGTTGTCTTTAATTGTAAGACATAACTTCCATCATTTGTGATAGTCGTAGTTTCTTTAAGGCTATTTGCGAGTTTATTAAGTTTCTCAAACTCTATCGCACTAGAACCTTCGCTTGTTGAATATGCAACACTAACACCTTCAGATGCACACGCACTGTCTTCAATAATGATATCTCCATCTGAAGGGTTGCAATTGACTGTTCGAAGAGTGCAAGTATTATCCTGAAGGGAAGACGAACCAGTACATGAGATTCCAAGAATTAAACATTTTCTTTTCTCAACTTTTCCTTCAGTTTTGGAAGAAATAAACGTGCGCATTTGAAGAAGCTGTAAATTAGTGGACTTATAGTTAATAGAAGTGTACAAATTACTTTCACTTTCTGATTTCACATCTTTTATAGAAAGCGCGCGCTCTTTACATGCTGTTTGAGAAAGCTTTTGGATTGCAGGCGCGTCACAAGATTCAGGAAGAAAAACAAGAGAAACCCTGCCCCAACCAAGTCCCAGTGGAGAATTCTCAATGCCTTCAACAATTACTTTAATATTAGTCTCCGGGATTTTAAAGGATTCATATGCTCGAAGAGAGGCAGTATACTCCTTCTTATCATTCCCAACTTTAGAAAAGTAAATCGCGGCACTTTCTCCGAAAGGTTGGGCATATACTGAAAAAGAAGTACCCATAATTCTCAAGTCAATTATCCCATCTTCAATTGTGATTCGTGTGACATCGCACGATGCTGTTCCGCTTCCTCCGCTCGCCACGCATGCGCCATCAACACATCCATTTAAACAAGGATATTTCTCAAGTGCAGCAGTATCGGCAGAAGTGCAGAAATATTCAAAAACAACCGCACCTTCATCACTAACGCTGCAATAATCGGTCGCTTTACCGCCGTCTTTATTAACAAGTGTCCCTTTCACAAAGTAATTCTTTCCATTAGGAAATCCATCTCTTTCATCAGTATCTTTTGTGTCATCATCAGTGCACTGCGCTGTTCCGCTTCCTCCGCCTTGGTTCGGCGTTGTTGTCATTCCAGCAAGCTTCTTCTTTCCTTCACGGTATAAATCTTTCACAGCTTGCTCTGACAACGCATCTGCATACACGCGAACATCGTACGCTCTGCCCTCAAAGTATCTATTGTCATAAGGCGCAGGCAAACCACAATCATGCCCGATGCATAAGTCACCTGTTGTACCGAGCGTGCCGGAAGCAGCAACGCTCGCTTCAAGCACTCCGCCACGATACAATGAAATAGTCGCGCCATCCCAAGTGCCAACCCAATGATCCCATGTGTTCAATGGAAGGCGATTCGCTCCAGAAGAAACCGAGTACCATGCATCATCCAAGAACACCCAGAATTTCACGCTCCCGTCTGTTTCCGCGCTTAAAATATAAGAGTTTCTCTTTGACACCCAGCTTCCAGTAATCTCATTGTTCCCTGTCCTGAGTGCCTTGGTATTAAACCATCCTCCGACAGTAACTGCTTTCTTCGATGTTTTTATATTGCTTGCAGATGTAGTCCCATATGCACCGGAGCCATCGTAAGTTCGCACATCAGGAACTATAATCTGTGCAGAAGTTGAATAATCATCAATCACTTTTCCTGTGACTGTAAAAGGCCAAAACGCAGAAACAACACTGACACTCAAGACGAGCAATAACGCAAAGACCAGTGCAATAAAAACACTTCTTCCCTCTTTCATTGTGTCAGAGAGAGAGAGAGCGTCTATTTAAATATTTCTATGATGCATCGCCAAAAAATCAAAACCCTGTCGATACACCGCCAGGCTGCAGCGTTGATGAGTGCGGCTCTGGTCTGTAAAATTCATTATTCTTGTTTGTGTTCTGCTGCTTCACGACATAAACAATTGCAACAATTACAAAGATAATGAATATAATTAATGCGATGATAACAACAATCATTGTCTTAGAATCAAGCGCCGCAAGACCTTTTTTGTCAATTCCTGTAGAATTTGTAGTATTAATAAGTCTCGTCACGCCAGGAGCAACGTTAGTGCCTCCGCCAGGCCCACCACCGCCTCCACCTGGAGCAGTTTCTTCAGTTATTGTACGCAGCATGATAAGAGGTTTGCCATTTGTAACCTGAAGGAAAGTGATATTAAAATCAGGACGGCTGTTTGCATTCAAGTCAAGTGATTGTGTTTCACCTTGTGAAAGAGTAAAGGTAATAGGCAGGTTCTTGATTGTTATTGTTAATCTGTTAGCGCTCAAACTGACAATTGTCATGTTATAATTAGTTGTTCCTACTCGGAACAAGAGAGTCTCACCTACGCTAAGTGTTGTATTATACCCCCGCGCCAGTGCTGTCGGCTGAATCACTAAAGGCGCTGGCTTTGGCTGCGGCTCATCGCTACCTACAAGCGTTATGGTGTTGTTCTTGCTAGCTGAATCATTTTGATAATTCCCGAGTCCATTGTTGAAGAAAGTCATCCGAAGCAGAGAATTATCAGAAGAACTTGCAAAGTAAGCACCATAATTTGCGTTTGACCTTAAAGCAGTACGATCCATAGTATTAAAGTTACTGCGCTCAAACCACACACCGCTTCCAAGACTCTGCTCAATTGCTCCCCTGTTAATAAAAGAATTCTGTGTATCATTGAGATGCAATCCAACTTCTTCGCTTTGAGATATTGAAACACTATCAAGCACCGCTCCCCGCGTATTATGAATTAATATTCCTTTCGTGAACCCTTCAACCTTGATATTCTTTAGTGTGACATTCTTCTTATCGCGGACAGAAATACCTGTTGTTATTAATGATGACGAAGCAAGCGGATCAGCTGAAGTCGTAGTGACTCTAACAAAATTTCCTTGCCCATCAAGAGAAACATTGTCTGAAGCAATCGTCAAACATGTTTTATCGGAGCTGAGTGACTGCGTAAGCTGGTAGATTCCTGGCTTATCAATTGTACCGCACGCACTCACACCCGTTGGAGACACAGGAGTAGTTGCTGCAAGCGCAAGTTGTGTTTTGAACAATGAGTCTGCTTCTGCTGCCGAAAGCCCATAATCAAAGAATTGTAGTTCATCAATATGCCCATTAAAGAATCGCTTTTCAGCTCCGCCTGTAAAGTCACGACCGATGTACAAATCTCCAATTGCTCCCATGGTCCCTCCTGAAACAGGAAGACTTTTTATTTCGCTTCCATCTAAATATAAAACAAGATGGCTTCCATTATAAACTGCACTCCAATACTGCCACACTCCAGTTTTAACGCTTCCTACAGGAGCTCTTACAGACACCCATTCTTTATCCAAAAATGCCCAGAAATCAACGGAACCATCTTTATTCGGGCCAAAAACATAAGCTTTTCTCTTTGACACCCAGCTTCCAGTGATATCTCCTGCAGTCAAATCATTTGTCTTGAACCATCCAGAAATACTAAAGGCTCCATAAAATGAGAGCACTGCCGCGTTAGGTACATATAACTCGTCATCACTGCCATCAAATGAAGCTGCCTTTCCTACCTTGCCGCTACTGCTTGCTACACCGTTTTTTGCACTTCCTCCAATGTTACCGAGTATATCTTTGACTGCTCCTGGCTCTGCACTAATAATTTCGTCAAAACTCCAATGCGCCACTCTGCCCAGACCACCGGCACTCAATAGTTCCCTGCGCTGCTTTTCATAAATCGCTTTAATCCCATCTGCGTTAGTAACCTTATAAGTAATATTCATTTCGTCAAGCATACCATTCAAATAATGAGTGCGGACATTCCCATTAAAAACATCTTTACCCATGCCAAGTGTAAGTCCTGAAATTGAGGCATCTGGTCCATCAGAAACGCTTGCCGAAGCAATCTGTTTTCCGTTTATATAAATCGCCTTGACTGTTCCACCATTTCCTCCAGAAACCAATGCGACATGGGTCCAATTTCCATAATAAGGACTATAGTCCACACTGACTCTTCCTTTAGAGTCGCTTGGCTCCCCATAATCCCAATACAATTTATTATTTGCCCATAGATATGCGCCAAAACGATTAGCATCACCACCACTCCCAACGCTGAAAATCCCTGCGTCCCTTACTTCGCTGGCATTTACGCGCAGCCAAAAACTCACTGTCACTGGTCCGCCGCTTGTCACAGTATATCCGGTGTTCTCAACAAAATCGTCACTGCCATCAAAATATCCTGCCCTGCCCCCAACACCCTGCCCAACAGTAGTCACACCCCCTAATGGCATCGCAGATGAACTTCCTATGCTGTCAATAACACTGGCACTTTCAGCTCTCCAACTCATTTCATCAAACTTCCAGTATGCAGCACCACTCGTCTGCTGTCTGTTCCCGCACGCACCAGCACTGCACGTCTCCTCTGTTCCACACGTCATTTGACGAGATTGCTGTGTATTCCCAACATAACAATAATATTCTTGTACAATCTCACTCGAAACACAACTATCTTCCCATTTCTGCAAACCAATTGTCACTGTTCCCTTGGTTGATGGAACCACCCCTCCATCACTATCGGTGCATTCTGATGATGAAGTGCCTGAATCCAATCCAATAGTAGGTGCTTCATTATTTCCTTCGAGAATAGTAAGAGAAAAAGAATAAACAGAATAACCAAATGCCTGCGCTAAACAATTATAATCTCCGGTTGGAAGATTCACAAACCGATAAAATGAATTCATACTATCATAGGTGCTGGTATAAATGTTACCGCTCTGACAAGAAACACTGGCTGTTGCAAGTCTATCACCAGAGGATTTATTGGTTACAATAACAATAAGATTACCAGTATCTCCATGAACATCATACCCGGTAATCGCGCCAATACTAACAAGTGCAAAATAAATTCCTAAGAACAATACGACAACGAAAAAAATCAGAATCAAATAATCAGCAAGCGAATTCCTCTTTTCCATACACACCTCATACTGGTATTATATATAAAGATTACTATATCTGTAGTTAAAAGGACTTGTTAAAATCTACTTTTAACGGGAATATTAAAAGGCGTGGCTTTTAGATATTTTGTATAGTTTTATTTACAATAAACAAGAGAGGTTTTAGTTTCTCATTATCTAAAGAGAAAAGACGTTGTGGTGGAGAGAATGAAGGTATATATGCTTTAGCTCTTTCAAGAGAGATGGGATTTTTTAGAGTGATACTACGCTTTATCTTGAGGGCTATCCCAATACTTCTGCTTCCATAATATTGATAAAAATACTCTTGAGAAATACCGGAGGCATTACCAAATTTATTCCACAAAGCGTTGATATTCTCTTGGTATGCTTGTTCTATCTCCCAAATCATAGTCATAGCCCTTATGGGTTTTGTTTCATAAACTAGTAGGTACTTACCGCGAAGAATTTTATTAACCATCTTTTTTGAGAGAGATTTCCTAAATTCGTATTTTTTAGTTCCTTGTCTAACTGACTTTGCTTGATTTGGATACACACTAATTAAAAACATAACTTTTAGTGTATAAACTAACTTATAAATATATAAGGTTGAGATAAAAAGTTTTTTATAGGAGTTCTCATTTAATTATACATGGAAAAAGAGGTAGCAAGTCCCATAAAAGAATTCTTCTCTGACTCTTACCTCATATCAAAAGTCAAAAAGAAGTTACCCAAACTTTTTCATATCGCAGAGCTTGAAAGTTCGAGAGCAGGGAAAGTCGGTATGGAAGTCGGCTCAGTAAGAGAAAAAGTGATTATTGCCCTCTTAATTTATAAATATGGAAAGGGAGAAGTCAATACAGATATTCCTATAACTGAAGCAGAAACTGATGTTATTGTTAAAGGCGTTCCTTTCTCCATAAAAACGATTACTGGAAACGGTGGAGTAAAGGCAGTATGGACAGTTGACGCTTCCAGTGCGTCTAACTTTATTGAAAAATACAGTCCAAAATGTCATATCATTTTTATTCAGATAAATTGGGGTTACACAAAGGGGGGATTTTCGCTTATTCCTTTGGAAGTTCAGAGAAGAGTGCTGAACAAGTTAGGGAAAGATAGATACCTTAAACTTCCGAAGGTGGGGACAAATCCTCGCGGAGTTGAGTTCACAAGAGAAGCGATAGAAGCAATGCTTTCAGATAAAGAAACTCTTAAAATAGATATAGACTGGAAGAAAGAGGTTCTTGAATACGACACTTATAAAAGATGGGTTGAGTATTGGCAAGAGGATTAAGAAAGTTTTGTTTGCGAGACTATTTCATTTATCCTTCTCTCAGCTAACGCGCAATATTCTTTATCAATATCATAACCAACGTAATTTCTACTTGCTCTAACAGCTGCTATTGCTGTTTGTCCACTTCCCATGAATGGGTCGAGAATAACGTCTCCTTCAAATGAATAAAGCTGTATCAATCTTCTCGGTAACTCTTCAGGAAATGGGGCGGGATGTCCAATTCTTTTAGCAGACGTTGCTGAAAAACTCCAAATGCTTTTTGTAAAGCCCATAAACTCTTCCTTTGTTATTGTATCTTTACGTTTGTCTTTAAACCTTGAATAGTTATCTTTTGAGAATATTAAGATATATTCATGCACATCTCTCAAAGTTGGGTTTTTTGCACTCTTCCAACTTCCCCAAGCGGTTGAAGTTCCTGCGCTTGAAGATTTGTCCCAAATTATTTCTCCGCGCATTAAAAATCCAAGTTCTTCCATAATTTTTATGATATGTGAATGAAGAGGAATATAGGGTTTTCTTCCAAGATTAGCGACGTTAATACAAACTCTCCCACCAGTTACCAATACCCTTCTTGTTTCCGTAAAAACATTTTTTAAGAGTTTTAAATATTCATTCAAACTTAAGTCTTTATCATACTCCTTTCCAACATTATATGGGGGAGATGTTATCATAAGATGTACTGAATTTTCGGGTAACTCTATCATGTTTTCGCTTGATGCACAAAATATCTTATTTATATGGTGTTTAAGTATTCCATTTTCTTTTTCAAAATTTATGCTATGATTTACTGGAAGTTCTTTATACATCTTTGAATTGTAAAACTTTGAAGCATCGTGATTTACTCTTGCCGACGTTCCAAATGCACTGGTTTGTGTTCCATTTATCATCTTATTTTTGTTATACTTCTTTATACTTTTCATTCTTATAAACTTGCCTCTTTTGTGAGTTAGCGCAGCGACTCCGCAGCGAGGAAGTCCGCAGCTCTTTAGCTGAGGAACTCCGCAGCAAGAGAGGAACGAGAGGGTATAATGGATTAAAGTCGTATATAGTTTATATACAAAGAATTAATCAGAACTTTTAATAATTTGAAATTTATCGTCGATAAAGAGATTTCCTAAGCCTTCGCTACATCAAGATTCTGGCAATTGAATCTTGAGTGCCGTCAAGGTTTGGAAAACCTTGAGGTCCCCACAGCAAGCTGATGGGGTATTACGCTCGGCTTCTAGACGGAAATCTCTAATTTCAAACTGGCGCAGCAAGCTGCGGGGTATTACACCCAGTTTGAAATAAAAGTGATTATCACCTTTTAAATTTCCAGAGCCCTGTGTCCAATTAAAGCCATCCTCTTTTCCTTATCCCTTCATTTATTATATTAAATGGTAATGAGCTTTCCGGTAAACTCCGGTGTTTTCTCAGATATGCAGTCCTCTTTCCTCCTTCCTGCACCAACTCAATATGGCATTTCCCCCAATACCTAAGAATATCTCCTCCGACCATACGCGACTCATTATCCCAAGAATAAGTCTGATTGGTAATTAAAATAGGAGTATGTTGTTTGCGCGCAATCTCTGACAATGTCCGCAACTGCTGAACTAGTTCAGAATTTATATTCTGAATAGCTTCCTGATTCTGATTTCGTGCACTGGCGAAATCAAGACGATACAATATAGTCATGCCATCAACGACAATAAGACTAATCCCACGTTTCAGGTAAGTGAGCAACTGCTCAAACGCATGTTTCTGCTCCTGAAAATTGGTTGGCGAAAGTACAAGAATATTCCGCAAAACTGCCTCGCTTTTTTCAGGTGTAAGCTGTTTTATTCTGTCAACACTAAATCCCCCTTCAGTATCAATATATAATACCTTCTCCCCCTGTCTTGCCTGAGAAACTGCTGCAAGAAGACAAAAATTTGTTTTCCCACTGCCTGAAGGTCCATATATTACTGTAATAACATCACATTCATAACCCCCATAAAGCCATCTGCTCAAATCATCACTTCCAGCAGAAATTTTTGTCATAAATAAGAGAAACACTACATCTATTTAAAGACATTACATACTAAAAAAAGAAAAAAAACCGCATACAAAAAATAAGAAATAAAAAAATAAGACAGTTACTTGCGCTTCCCAGAACTCGCTTTTGCTGCGGGTGCTACAGGAGCACAACATGAAGCAAGATTCTTGCAGGCTAATGCATGTATTATAATTAATGCCGCAGCAATGGCGACAATCCATTGCGATGCTGCGGTCTCCCAGAATATAAATACTAAGATGACTATACCCAAGATAATCTCACTGACTTTGCAGTTGCACATATTACACCTCCTGCTCTTTTCTCGTATAATGGGTTAATAAACCTAGCGATTTTGTTACTTCAGCCCAGCTCTCAGTGAATCAAGATTCTTCTTCAGTGCGTTTATAGCAGCATCAACAGATTTGGCAACGCCTTTCCCGCTGGTTATTTTAAGGACAACTGGCTTCGAAGGATGCTCACGTCGCCATGCAACGAAATCAACATCCTGCTCAACTAAATATACGCGTAAAGCCTCAGCAACAGTTATATTATCAAGAAATAATTCCGCATTTTCTTTATCCTGATGAACTACTTGAATATTCATAACTTCACCTGCGTTAGGACATTTATAAAGCTTTCGAAGACTCATCAAACTCAAGAGCATCTCCAAGCAAATCCTCGCTGTTCAATAAATCAAGTTCTTTCTTCTCAGTCAGCTCTTTACCAGCGCGCTTTCTGGAAAGAGATGCAGAACCACTGCTGCCTCCGGAAAACATATTTCTAGCAGGACGGAGTGTGTTAGCAGGGGGGGCACTGGCCGCAGGCTCCTTCCGTAAAGTTATACCATAATATCTTTCAAGTGCACTGACAAGAACAAAATCATTGCTGGGTAGAACCCCATTTTCAAGGAACTTGATGTCTTGTTCAGATGCTCCAACAGCCGCTGCAATCTGCTTTCTACTAAACCTCATCTGTTGTCTTTTCTGGCGCAGTGTCCAATGAAAATTGTCAAGAAGTGCTGTGCGCACATCCTCAATTTCTTTGCGCAGTGGTCTCCTAAAAGCATCCATTCCTCCTATCTCTTTAGGACCAAGTTTGTTGGAAGATTTATGCTCTGTCTCTGGCAGAACCCATTTGCGAAGAATGGTCAGTCCTTCACGGCGCGCATAATTTTCAGGCACGCGGACAATAACACCATCGTCCAAAGCATCAACAAGAATGTCCTGTTGCGCACCTCCGTTTCGCAGCTTTTCGTTGAACATATTTATTCAAGACACTCCTGCTTTTTATTGTTTATGGTACTGAAGCATACTATTCTATGAACCTTAATTAAAGAAAATAATGCGCTCAAGCTCGTCACGGGTAATAAGGGTATTAACTGCATAACGCTCGTCAATGAAAATAACTGGCATTTCTTCAATTTCATAATTTCCAAGCAACACGTTAACCGACGAAAGGTTCATATTGGTTGCGATAGGAATTAGAAGTATTTCATCTCCAGAACTCTCTTTCAATTCCACAAGCATACGAGAATAATAAGACTGTTGTGCTCGCATTTTAACATCTTCTGGATTGTACTCATAGAAATAAATAACAGTATGAAAAAATGGCGGGCAGCGTTCTCGAAGTTTTATACTATCCTGCCAGAGAAGAGTGCGAAGCAGGTCATAACGCCGATGCAAGATTCCAAAGCTCTCGCTAAACTTGCTTGAGCTGTCATAGTTCTCAAGCTTTTCAGCCTGATGATAAATACGGTTCGCAAAATCAAACAAGCTCTCCTTTGCTAGTATGCAACTTACATTCTGCTGCTCAAGTACGAGTTGGCGAAGTTGTTCATCAAAAACATAGATTTCAGAATCGAGCAAATTCAGCTTAACTACATCTGCACGGTAACTTTCTATAAAAAAACCCATGGTAAGGCCGACACCAAAAACAGCAACAGCTACTAACAATGCCTGCCAAAATGCGTGCTTGCTGTTTACCATGAATAAGTGCCTCGCCACATCCTATATAGTGCTGTGACCATAATTACAGGGTATACTGTAAGATAGACTATCATATAGAAAAAGATATTAAAAAGATTGTGTTGATAGGAGTACTTGCTCTTCATAATAGCTAAACCTGCAAAAGTAAAAAAAGCTCCTGCGATAAACAAAGAAATACCAAAATAATTCAGAATAGAAGGGGTTAAGTTCAAGTCTTGAAGATTTACTATTGCACTATTAGCAGAAAGGGAATAACTGGTAGAGAGGTAAAAGACAAGCATGCGGCGTACTAAAAGGTAGATAAAAATACCTAAACCTAGTAATCCTAAAAACAGAGAAAAGCTAAAAAAGGGAAGGATAAAAGCCCCAAGCATACCTCTCCTGAAAAAAAGATTTTTATATTTTAAAAGAGTTTGTGTTCCACCGATATTCCAGCGCACTCTTTGTCTAAACCATGCTCTGAATCTATTGGGAGTCTCAGAATGAACCGCCGCGCCAAGACACATACGCGCCTGATAGCCATGAGACATAAGACGCCATACGATTTCAATATCCTGTGTCATGTTTTTCGTGTCAAATAAACCAACATTAATTAAAACATCACGGCGATATAACGCAAAAGGTCCTGGAGTCACATACACAGAGTCCACTAAATCTAAGAGTTTCCGACTCCATGCAATAACAACATATTCAATTGCCTGCAGCTTCTGAATGAATGAAGGAGGTCGCTTTGCAAGCACCGCACATGTAACTGCGGCAACTCTCGGTTCATTCTGCAAAAAGCCAATCATCTTTAACAATGCATCTGGTTCAGGAGTAGAATCAGCGTCAGCTACTGTAACATAAGGAAATCTCGCAGCACGTATACCTATGTTAGTAGGCACGGCAGCCCCGCCTGAATTACTTTTGTTCATAATTAAACGCACGTTTTTGTGTTTTTTTACATAACTGCGTACAATTTCAGCAGAATTGTCTGTGGAGCAATCATCAACCACAATAATTTCTATCATATCTCTGGGATACTTAATCTTCAAAAGTGACTCAATTGCCGCTCCGATAGAACTGGATTCATTATAACATGGCACGATAATGCTCACAGGTTCAGGTTTACTCTTAGGATGAGAAAACAATCTCGTCTTATTCTGAAAATATATGAGCAGCAGCAAACTAAGCATATACAAACCAACAAACATGTAAAAGAAAAATGCGAATTCAACTAGATTTAGATTCATTGCCATCCTCACCACTCTCTTCTTTAACACTCTCTCTATTTTCCCGCATTAGCGCGTCGTCACGTGGCACGCTGAAATATTCATGAAAACTATCATGCAGAGTCAGCTCAGATGTATGTCCTGCTCTCTTCTTATTAATCAAACCCATCTCACAAAACTTTGCAACATGCTCATAAGCCTTATTCCCTCTGATTTTAACTAAAACGCTCTGTTTCATCGGCTGTTTGTAAGCAATAATAGCCAGTGTCTCTTGCTCAGCTTTGGTAAATTCCGCACTGCCAGTAGCAAGCTTATTGACAATCCATGTGTAATCAGAAGTAACATCCATTTTCCAGAGATTATTCTTCTGGACAATCTCAATGCCTGAATTCTTATATTTATCACCTAAATCCCCCAGTATTTTCCGAAGCATTAGTGGATTAACATCAGTCAATGCAACAAGCTCCTGCAAGCTCAAAAACCTGCCTGCCACAAACAATGCCGCTTCAATCTTTCTCATGCTCTCAGATTCACGCTCAGCGTCAATCTCATCAAGTACTCTTGCCCCTGGCTCGTGACGTGTATGAAAGTCTGTATAATTCTCTGTCGAAATGTCATTTTTAATCTCTTTCATTAACACTTAATAAAAAGAAGGTTATTAATACTTTCTGGAAGAAAAACTCTTGGGGTTACAATGAAATCGTAATCAGTGTTCCTTCAATAACCGCGGCGACAATTAGCAAAGGTATAACAATCAATACAAAAACAAGCAATGAATTATAAAGATGATATGCCAAAGAAGCAAGCTTCTTTTTCGCAAACACAAACGAGCCTAAACGTATTCCAAAACCCAAAGAAATAAAAACAGCAGGCAGCTCAAAAATCCCATGAGGCAGCAATCGCCAAAACTCGCCAATTCCAGAAACGCCCCACGAAAGATGCAGGACATATCCTAATAGAGTGCCGTTAAGAACCGTTGTGGCTATAGGAAATATCCCTAAAGCAATGCCAAAAAGCATTCCTGACAATGAGCTCTGGAAATTATTGGCAAATATATAGGCGATTAAACCATATGCAGACAATCCTTCAGTCTCATCAAGTATTTCACGCAATATCTCATCAAACTGTGTGAAAAGCTCAGGAAATGCAAATCCTAAAAGAATGCTTAAAATAAACAATGCAACAATTGAGAATATATACACCCTTGTTTCAGCGAGATAATGCCAAGCCTGCCTATAAAGCGCTAAAATCCTAGTATTTTTCTGACTTTCTTTCCCTTGTCTTCTCATCGGAAATGACGCTCCAGCAGTTTAACTTTCCGCCGATATTTCAACCGCAAATAATATCCATATCCTACTCCCACTGCAAAACCTCCGAAGTGCGCAACATTTCCTATATTCCATCCGGCAAGAACACTGATAATCCATGTAATAACGAGAACAGCAGGAACCATGATATATGCTGGCAATGAGAAGAACGGAAGGAATATAATGCTAAAGCGTAATCTTGGCAGCAGCACCATAAGAAGACCTGCTAGTGCAAAAATCGCGCCAGATGCACCAACCATAAAATCATTAGCTCTACCCACGATAGATTCCACAACGCCGTTTCCGAACATTAAAGCTGCAACAACAGAAAGCGCGCCCGCAAAAATGCCCGCAACCAGATACACTCCAAAGAAGCGCCTCTTTCCAATAAGCCGCTCGCACAAACCTCCGAGAGAAAAGAGCACAAACATATTGACAAATAAATGCATAAGATTTGCATGCACAAACATATGAAGAATCAAAGTCCATAAATTCTGCCCGGATGCAATAAAATCTGCTCGCAGGGCAAAATATGAAATTGCTCCTGGTTCAAGCGCCCACCAAATCATCGCAATAATTGAGATTAAGACTGTCACAAGCATTATAAGACCAACACCAGAGAGACCTCTAAGCCACTGTACAAAAGAACGCCTTCTTGAAAGATTATGATATGCCATAATTAGATAATAAATAAACACTCCTTTAATAATCTATTTCTTGCGCTTCTTTCTTATTTGTCGTTTCTTTGGTTTCTTTGCAGATGTCTGTTTCTTAACTAAAGAGGCAGCAGTTTTAGCCCTTGCCTTTTTCTGTGCCGCCCGCTCGGCTTGCTTCTTTTTGACTTCTGCATGTAATTTCCGTTCGCGCGCCCTTATCTCCTTGCCTGAAATAACCTGTACTTCTTCCTGCACAGTTGCAAGTAAAGACCTCAAGCGCATAATATCTTTTTCAATCTGAGATATTTCAACGCTTAGATCCTTAACATCCAGCACCTGACCACATTCAGGACAAGTATAATTATTGGTTAAAGCGCTTTCCTCACTAAACTCAATTTCACAGTTCTTGCAAAAAAAGAATCTGCCTGTGCGTCTCTGTGCTAGCTGCTGTTCAAGAGTTTCAATATTTTTCTTCAGATTTTCTCTGAATTTAAGCAGGCTTTTTCCAGAATTAAGAGTCCAGTAGTAAGTATACCATCCTCCTTTCTTCACATCTTTTTTACGTATAAAACTCACAAGCCCTTCGTCAGCCAGACGATAGAGAATATTACGCGTCTGATTAATTGTAGATTTAAGCTTCTTAGAAATCAGAAATTCATTAATATTTTTCTTATTATAAAGTAAGTCAACTACCCCCGAAGCATTGCTTCCTGCAATAGATGTCACAATGTTCTTGAGAAGATGTATCTGCATCATTCTCCCTAATAGCTCCCCGTTAAAAACTTTTCTAAAATTTGTCACTATTTAATAATTAATATAAATCTATATAAAGCATTTTAGTGAAAAACATACATGTTCTGGGATAAAAAAGAAAATGCTAAAGCTCTGCCAGACTTGCCTCCAATGAAATTTATTCCGTCATCGCAAGAAAAAAACATGATTGCAGAACACGAAGATGAGGGTGCTGAAGATAACGAAGATAACGAAGATAATGAGAAACATGGCCTGCCTTCATTTCCAGACTCCCCAATGCAGCGCGGATTTTCACAAAGCGCGATAAAAGATGCAATAACTCACGAAAGTACGGAAGATGCTCTTGTCGGACAACCTCTTCCGACAGCAAATAATTCAATAAAAACTGTTGAAGTTGATGAATGGTCTCCACAACAACAGATCCCATCTCCCCCAATAATGCGTCACGCGTCAGAAATGCCTCCTCAAATAAAACAAGAATTTTCTCCAGCCACAAATATGCAAACATTCTCAATCCAAAATGAATCTCCAGTATCAACACGCACTGCGCGTGCCACTAAGAACTCGGATATATTCGTTAAAATTGATAAGTTTTATTCTGCCAAGAAAGCACTTGAAGCAACAGCTCACAAACTAGACGAAATTGATGCAGTGCTGCATAAGATTCGTGAGACAAAAATGCGCGAAGAACAGGAACTTGCTGCTTGGGAAAAGGATTTGACAACTATAAAAATGCGTATCAAAGAAGTGACTGAGACAATCTTCGAAAAAATAGAATAATATGAGACCTGAACATGTGCGAATCGAGCAGGCTGAATGTATTTTTAGCGAGAAAAATCTTTTGCATGCACAACTTAATGTTATATCTCTAATAAAAAAATATAGCTCATTTAAAGCATCCCGTGCTGAAGAATTACTCTTAAAAATAGCATTAAAAAACAAAATAGCTGAAGCAAAGGATTCGCTTGCTTTATTCGAGAAATTACTGCCCAAGCCGGCAATAGTGCCAAAAACAATCAAGCACGAACTTCACGAGCACAGTCACTATGAAGCAGCCCATAAAAAAAAGCAGGCACTGGAAACAGAAGTCGAGGAAATAAGAAGAAAACTTGCAAGTCTGCAATGACACTAGTAGGCAAACACTAAATTTTATTAACCTTGTTTTCTCCATCTTTTCATGCAAACTATAAAAACGCGCCAGGACCTCATAAAAATATACATTGACTTCTTCAAAAGCAAGGCTCACAAGCATATTCCCCCCGCCTCTTTAATTCCGGAAAACGACCCGACAGTCCTCTTTACAACAGCAGGTATGCACCCTCTTGTCCTGTTTCTGCTGGGTCAGAAACATCCTCTAGGAAAGCGTCTTGTCAATGTTCAAAAATGCGTCCGCACTGATGACATAGACGAAGTGGGAGACGAGGTACATCACACATTCTTTGAAATGTTGGGCAATTGGTCACTTGGAGATTATTTCAAAGAAGATGCAATCAAATATACGTTTGAGTTCCACGCAAAAATTCTCGGAATTCCCTTAGAGAAATACGCAGTCAGTTGTTTTGCAGGAGACGCTGATGCCCAAAAAGACGAAGAATCTGCAGACGTTTGGTTGTCGTTAGGCATTCCAAAAGAGCGTATTGCTTTCCTTCCTAAAAAGAACAACTGGTGGGGTCCTGCAGGAGAGACAGGTCCATGTGGTCCGGATACAGAGATGTTTTACTGGATTTCAGATAGCTCTGCTCCAAAAAAATTCTATCCTTCTGACGAAAGGTGGGTCGAGATAGGAAATGATGTAATCATGCAATACGATAAAACAAAATCCGGCTACGTTCCATTGAAGCAAAAAAACATTGACTTCGGCGGTGGAGTAGAAAGAACTCTCGCAGTTCTTAACGCTCTTGAGGATAATTATCTTTCCTCAATCTTCCAACCAATCATCAAGGAAATAGAGCTTCTTTCAGATAAAAAATATGGAAAAAACAAAGAAGAAACGCGTGCAATGCGCATTGTCGCAGACCATGTTAGGGCAGCGACATTCATTCTCGGCGACGAAAGAGGAATCAAACCTTCAAATGTCGCTCAGGGCTACGTACTTCGTCGCCTTATCAGACGTGCAATCCGTTACACACGCATCTTGGGTATCTCATCTCCCTGCATTTCAAAAATAGCAAAATCTGTTCTTCCAGTCTATCCTGATTACCATGAACTGCACAGAAACCACCAGTTTATTATACAACAACTCGATGAAGAAGAATCTCGTTTCAATGCAACACTTGAAAAAGGTCTGAAAAAGTTCGAAGAAATAGCAAAAGACCTTAAGACAATAATTCCAGGAAGAGAAGCCTTCCTGCTTTTCCAAAGCTACGGCTTTCCCATTGAGATGACACAGGAGTTAGCAGAAGAAAAAGGGATGAATGTTGATTTAGACGAATACAACCAAGAGTTCCAAAAACACCAAGATCTCTCAAGAACTGCAAGTGCAGGAATGTTCAAATCAGGTCTTGCAGATAATTCAGATGTAGTAAAGAAGCTCCATACGGCAACCCATATGCTTAATGAAGCTCTTAGAAAGATTCTTTCTCCAGATATAAAGCAAAAAGGTTCAAACATTACTCCAGAACGTCTTCGCTTTGATTTCAACTTCTCCAGAAAACTCTCTCCAGAAGAAATAAAGAAAGTAGAGGATGAAGTGAATCGCATTATCTCCCTCTCTCTGCCTGTCACTCGCTCAGAAATCCCCCTCAAAGACGCTCTTTCTTCAGGCGCACAGTCAGAATTCGGAGCAAAATACCCAGAGTTAGTTTCAGTCTACACCATCGAGGACAAAAAAGAAAAATCAGGTTTCTTCTCAAAAGAAATTTGCACAGGTCCGCACGTTGAGAACACTTCTGAGTTAGGCAAGTTCAAAATCATCAGGGAAGAATCAGTCGCAGCGGGAATCAGAAGGATTAAGGGTGTTGTGGAATAACTAAGGCAGAGCGTTACTCCACAACAATTGAAAATACTCCTCCTGCGCTTTTCTCATTTCTTTACTTTTAACACTAATCGCGTAATAAGGTTGTGTCCAGATAAAGAAAACAGTTGTATCCCCATAAATAAGAGTGGTGACAGAGGAATCTAATGTTTTACCAATATATCTATATTCTTCATTCTTCAATTTCTGAAAAGTCTCTCCTTTCTGCACAATCGCCTTTCCCCTGCGACGCGACTCATAAAGTCTAAGTAGAATCTGATTGCTAAAATACCCTAAAACCTCTTCATACTCGCCCTTAATTCCGATGATTTTGTAGTTATTCTTATCCTGAAGAAACCCCTTAATAACTGATTTTATCCCTTCTTCCCCATAGAATATCTCACATGAAACCAATTCAGCAGGATTACGAGCAAGACTTTCTAAATAAGACAACTCCGACTCCAAGAAAAAATATTTGTCTTTAAAATTGGCAAGTAATTTTCTCGGAGAAAGAGCCCGAAAATGCTTGGATTTATTTTTTATAATGACAGAAACAATACCCTTTGCAATAAGCCGATCAAGAATATCATAAACTGTTGTCCTGTCAATCTTCAATTTACGAGCAAGCTGAAGAGCGGGCAATTCTTCATCTCTGATTAAAGTGGTATATATCTGAGCTTCTCTCTGCTCAAATCCCAATTCCTCTAAAACATCATACACCGATTTCATACACAATCCATCAAAGCAAGTTATTTAAATGTTGTGGGATTTCCGCAACATCACCTTAAATGATAAGAATAGTAAGTAAAAATATGACAGATAATAATTCAGAGAATAAAGAATCTGTTGAAGAAGGACAAAGAATTGAAGAAAGATACTTGCAAGAAGATAGAGAAAATGCACTTAAAACAACAAGAGATTTGTTTCACTTAATGGAAAAATTAATAGAAGCAAATAATACTGAAGTCATTGATCGTTATAGAACACAAGTGGAGGATCATAAAACTCATTGGATAACACAACAATATTATATGGCTCTCGGCAAAGTGGAAGCATACTCTATTATATACACAAAGCTTAAGGAAGGTATATTCCAAGATTGCAACCAAGAATTATTTGATAAGTTTCTAAAGGGAGAAAGACATCGTAAAGTAACAATGATAACCTGTTCTTCAACTAATAAATAAAGCCTATCTTATAAGAAGATATAGAGAGCTTTGAATAACCCTCTAATTTCGATGTCCCTTGAGGGTCGTCAAAAACTTCCAGTTTTTGAGTGCCTCGAGAATCGGAGATTCTCTCAGTGTCAAGAACCACCCACTGAAGTAGGTGGCGTGTCGTGGTTCTTGAGCACGCTCAAGATTTACGTTTGCTTACTCACGAACTGAAGTAGGAGGATTGCGCAAACGTAAATCTTGACGTTTCAAAGCGGTTCGATAGAGGAGTTTTACAAAAAGCTTGCAAAGAAAAAAGGCAAACAGAAAGCAATTTGTGCAACTGCGCATAAACTTTGCAGGATTGTCTACGCAATGCTCCGCAAGAAGAAAGAATTCATGGTCCTATGATACGGATGAAAGGGTGACCCCGTAAATCCTCTGGTCTTTGAGACCGAGATAGAGATTTGGGCACCCTCTCAAAAATAAAAACAGTACCACGACTTGTCATAGTGCGGCTTTTGACCGCGAATAGGAGACTGTCGTATGTGTTTTTACGTTGTCGAAAGGATTAAATACCAGATAAACTTTACGGTTTAAGAATTCTCATAGGAGGACTTTAGGGGTTTGTCAAGAACTTCGAGAATATGCTTATTCTCGACAGTGCTCAAGAATTGGCAAATTCTTGACATCTGCTGATTCTTGAGCGCATCCAAGAACCAGAGGTTCTTGGTGTTTCAAAGTCCTCTATATCCCAGATTCAAAGAAACGAAGAACTGTTAAGTAAAGCGTAAAAGGTAACATCTCGCTTTTCTATCAAAAAATAGCCA
>CAZKON010000005.1:0-33514 GCA_964554415.1 Candidatus Woesearchaeota archaeon
ATCTATCACGGGAATTCGGGACAAATATGTCATGAAATTACCCGAATTAACGATATGTCAAGGACAGAACGTCTTGAGCACAATCAAAAATTCGTAGAATTCTTAAAGTTCTTGCCTAATCATGCAACACAGTTCACGAAAAGAAAGATATTTAAATCGCCGTTTTCCACTGATGACATGGACCGCGGAAGAAAAATAACTGGAGGCAAATATCACAAGCAGCGGAAGCGCCGCCTCTTTGAAGTACAGAATGCAGAGCGCCATGTGATAATTGGCGAGCAGAAAAGGAAGCAGCTGCGCGTGCGCTCAGGTTTGAAAAAAACAATCTTGCTGAGAGCAGATACTATAAATGTATGTGTTGGAAAAAAGATACAGCCTGCAAAAATTATTAACGTTGAATCAACGCCGCAAAACCAATTCTTGGCGCGCCAGAACAGACTGATAAAGGGGGCTATTATCGAAACCTCTATAGGCAAGGCAAAGATTACCAATAGACCAAGTCAAGAAGGCAGTGTAAATGCAATCCTGCTTGAAACATCGAAAATCCTATAATACCTCATGCAATCTCCCTGCTTAAGCAGGGAGTAATAAAGGATTCTCGAGTGTGCTCAAGAACCACGACACGCCACCCACTTTAGTGGGTGGTTCTTGACATAAAATAACGAATCAAACTATACTCTCTGTAAAAATTTTCCGTCGATAAAATTTTTCTCCAATAGAAAGGTTTAAATACTCTCCTCGCAGTAAGACTTTTAAATCTTTCCATAATAAATAATAAATATGAGTTACGTCAAGCGGTGTCCTGAATGTGGAAGCATCGATCTCACATATGATGACCATAAAGGTGAGATTATCTGCAATGAATGTGGTCTTATTATAGAAGAAAAAATGGTTGACACCGGACAGGACGTTGGCGGCCAGTTCGACAAAACAGACAAAAAAGGTCGTGGCGGCGCTCCTATGTCTCTTCAGAAATTTGACAAAGGCTTAACCACTAACGTCGGAGAAATATCAGATATTTACAAGCTCGAAGCAGGGCAGACAAGAAAATTCCTAAGATTAAAAAAATGGCAGGAGCGTGTTTCTACTTCAATTGAACGCAACCTCAGGCTTGCAATGGCAGAGCTTCGACGTGTTGCCAGCTTTCTCTCACTTCCTTCAGTTGTTCGTGATGAAGCTTCGAGAGTGTACAACTATGTCTTACAGCGCGGTCTAGTCCGCGGAAGAAGCATGGAGTCAGTTATTGCCTCCTGTATTTATGCAGCATGCCGCTCGTATAACATTCCTCGCACTTTAGACGAAATTGCAAACGCCTCAGATGTAGAACGCAAAGAAATAGGTCGCACATATCGGTTTATTGTCAGAAAACTAAGAATTAAAGTTACTCCAAGCTCTCCTAAAGATTACATCTCGCGCTTCTCCTCAATTCTCCACTTATCGCCAAAAGCACAGAATGAAGCCCTGAAGATACTAAAACGTGCAGATATCTCTGAGCTTACCTCTGGTCGCGGTCCAGCAGGTATTGCTGCTGCCGCCCTATACGTCGCAGCCCTGATGAATGATGAAAAAAAAACACAGCGCGAAGTGGCTGACGTTGCAGGAATAACTGAAGTCACAATCCGTAATCGCTATAAAGAACTTATTGAGCGTCTCAAGCTGGAAGACAAGCTTAAAGCGAAAGTCATAGCGGCTGCAGAAAAAAGCGCTGCGGCAAACAAGTAATTCTGACAGGCGCCTCGTTGTTTCACCGATTGAACAACAGACGCGATGTGCTCTGTTCATCGAGTATCGAGTACGCCTTTCTGAAAAACTCTGGGTTAAAACCCAGAGGTTCTTTTGAGTCGTCAGAAACTTTCAGTTTCTGAACGCACCCAAGAACAGAAGTTCTTGGTGTTTTCAGAACTCGAAAATCGGTTCGCGCACGCTCTGTGGCTTTAGCCCGGAGTAAGCGAACAGATTTTCTCAGTGTCAAGAATTTTCCGAATTATAGGATTACAACTTGAGCAACCTTAAAGTTTAAAACAAATGAAAACGCATTAATCACAAGCGGGGATGCCGGAGTGGTCAAACGGGCTGCCCTTAGGAGGCAGTAGCTTAGTGCTTGCAGAGGTTCGAATCCTCTTCCCCGCATTTAACAGAAACGTTCGGTTCCTTTTGTTAAGGAGTGTTTCCCGTAAACACGAGTTTTAAGGACAAGGCTGCTTGGTCTTGAGCAGACTGAAATCTCCAGAATACCAAGTAGTTCTCCAAGAAAAATGTTTAGCGGTCAGAATGTGCGGACGAGTAAATCAGTTTCCATAGAATCAGCAATTGGGAGAGAGAAATGACACCGAGTCTCGATCATTGGCTGCCATCGAGTTGATCGGTGCTTGCTGTTTTTTGTGCCAAGAGAATGTGCAAGAGCGCCTGGAGAGCCTCGTCCGGCAACTCTTCCAAGTAGGCTAAGAGCTTCTGTTTCTGTTCTTGGTTTCGTGAATGTTTGGCCATTTTGTTAAAGGCGGAGGTTACTGAGCGCGATCCGTTGAACGTGGATTCTTCCCACATGTGTACCACATGTATTCAGTCATACTTTGGATCGCAGCCGACGGTTGGCCATGCGCACATAAGCCGGATTGAGTTCGATACCGATGAAATGCCGATTGAGACGGCGAGCGACAAGACCCGTTGTTCCTGCTCCAAAAAATGGATCAAGAACAACGCCGGGAGTGAAGGGAGCATTACACCCGCAGTCCGTGTATCCCGCACAGTAGTAGGAAGCCTCGGTGCGTGGAGTGTCCTGCAAAGCATTGCCAATGTGGATTGCCGCTTTTCTCCGTTTTCCGCTATAGACAGAAGTTCCCTTGTTTGACCGCAGAAGGGTGGCGTATTTCGGTGTCGGCCTGAGAATTCTTTTCCGTGGCTTCCCACATCGGATGCAGACGAACTCAGGACAACCGGCCTGAATCGGGATTTCGCAGAGCCTTTCCGGAAAGGTGGCGAAATGCGCCTCGGCGAAAGCCTGCGTCGGAATTGACCAGACGCATCGCTTGTTTCTTCCGAGCGGATTAAGTCCATTGCGCGAAATCCGTGCCAAGACTTCGTAGGGGTTATGATTAACATCGCCCCGGTATTTGTGCCGCCCAGGATCGAAGTGCTCCTCGTTGCGCACGAACTGTTCGACACGGCGTTTCGTCGATTCGTGATGGGGTTTGAACTGTCGCCGGAAATAATACTTGGGGCTTTTCGCGAAAAAGAACACGTACTCGAAATCGACGGTGAATCGGTCGGTGGCGCTTGAGGGAAGGCAGTTTGGCTTATGCCAGACGATGACGTTACGAAGAATCCAAGACCGATTCACCATTTCAATAGCGAAACGGAAGGGAATCAAGCAGAGCGATTTCTTGGGCAATCGGGTTCTCGGCCGCGAGGATTAATAATTTCTTGCCCAGAATTTTGGATTTCAGATGGATCAAGTCCTCCAAAGGTGATTCGGTGCGACTGACTGACGCTGGCTCGTCGCCGCTAGCATGATCCACGGGAAGGGGCACTCTGAGATAGGATTCGATTGACATGGTGAATGTGGCAGCGGTTCGTTGACCGCCTTTAAGGGAATTGCCCTTAATCTGTTCGGAGAAACCAGAAGGAGAAATTTCCGAATGGATTGTGTGCCAACTATTTCTATGCCAATTTAGTTACTGGCACGTGGGGAAAATCGAGGGGGACCTCCTGTCGTGATGTGCGTGTCTAATGGAAGCCGCTGAGTCAAATCAAGAAGTCACGCTGCCCCAATTAACCAAGCGGATCGAGCAGCTTGAGATCTGGTGCCAGAAGGCTACAGAAGTGCTGGCCAACAACGCGGAAACTGTGCTCAAGTTTGCAGGAAAATTTCAGGAGATTAAGCTCGCCTTTGAGCCGCCCTCAAGCAAAACAATGTCTCAACCCACGACCGACGAATTGAAATCGCGGCTTTCCGCCGCCAACCACGTTCTGCAGCCCGATACCAATGCGGAAAAACGCGAGGAAGGTAAAGTTTTTGTCGAGTGGCTGAAAGATGGAAAAAGGGATAGGGGTCATTTCAACCTGAAGGTGGCGATGGTCAAGTTCAAACCGGAGGATTTCGATCTGTTCAGCGACGAACTGAAGATGGTGCTAGCTGTTAAAAATTCAGATTGGAAGCAAAAAAAATTGCCCGACGAGATTCCTCCCAGACTCCGAGGCATGTTGTGGCTGGTGTTGATTGATGAAGACGGTAAAATGGGTTACGGAGACATTGCGAAACTTTTTCGCTTCGATAATGATATACAAGAGAAATCTCGTGACGGGAAAATTCAACAATATCGTATGCGCTTTGATAAAGAACTCCCTTGCGAGTTATGGGGCCGCGTGTTTGGGCGTGGAGACAAGAAATCATACCCGATAGATACGAATGGTTGGTCTTTTTGCTGGATCAGGCAAAAGGCGCAACGCGCTTCGAGCATTCTCCTTCACGATATTCCGGGCAGGCCGTCAGAAGACCAGTAAGAGTGTCCGAGATTCTCAAAAAAGGGAGTGGTTTCTTTGGGCTGTATTTGTAGGTGGTCCAAGAGACTATTCAAAATGGCATTTGCTTCCGTCTTTTGCTTTTGAGTCAAATGGAGGTCTCTTTCCAACGGTCTCGGTGTCGACCTATACACATAGTCCCAAGCAGTTGATTTTACTCTTTGCCCACCTATCTGGGCAGGGGTGCGATGGATAATGATACGATAATCCAAAGGACGGTTGTCATGTTCAAACCAAGAGGCAAACGTAGCCTGTGGGGTGGCTGGTGGCCCGAGTAACCAGGTCTCGTGAGCGACGTGCAAGATTGCTTCGACGTTTCCGCCGAGCCCAGGGCGGAAGGCATACGCTCGGCGGCACAACGCACTTAAAGTCCACGCCGTTGCTTCGTCGCGAGAACTAAACCTCCACCTTTTCACCCGCAGATAAGAAGGAGCCTTGGGAACTGCTTTTCGAATGTCCTCCATTTTTAGAAGATACCCTGTGGTGAGACAGACGTAATCATCCTCCCCGACAACTAGAATCAGTTTTACCATGCAGAGAGGATGCGCCAGTTCACTTAAAAGCTTTTCCGGTCGGCTCCCCTTCGGATCGCTCTATAAGAATTCTAGGAATTCTAGGCGAGAATCTAGGAGGACAGGGGACTCGCAATATGGAATTAGTCACACGACAAGCAATGATCACCAACACCAAGAGCAGAGTGACCGAGATTAATACGTTGCAAGGTCAGCTCACCGACGCCCTGCAAACCTGGGGCGCCACCCTCATCGATCCTGACCTACTCCAGTCCGACCTCACGGCTTCTTTGCATGCCAATGGTTCTGTCCACACAACGGCGTTGCACAGTTGTGCTTGTGAGTTCGTGGCAATGAAGAAAATCCGGAGAAGCTACGAGTGTGGCGCTAAATTTCAGGTGGTGGTCATTGATGACGAACCGGCGAGAGATCGAATTGCGTCACACCTTTATCACAATCTGTCGGAGTCGGAATGGAAGCGCCTGCTTGTGATCAGCCATGACCAAATTTGTGCAGTGTTTCGATGGATCGAGGACGAAATCGAAAGGTCCGATTCCTCCGCAGCGAGATCCATGAAAACCTTCATCACCGCTATCAGTACGTTCCTGTGCGCGACTCTGCCTTCGCGTGCATCGGACGCAACTTCTCGGAATACGTGCGCAGGATTTGCGGGCCTTTTGCATAAACATAGGTGAACTCACGAACAATTAATGGTGAAGTGCCTAGCCATCACTCTTTTAAAACGCCGATGAATAAGTGGAACTCTTGAGAGGGACAGTGCGGTCTATCTCTCGGATTCCTCATGAGGAGAAAGTCTTTGCTGTTTCACTTTCTCGTAAACGAAGCCGATGAATGCACCGATGGCAAAGTAAAATAACACTGCAAACACATAACTAACAAACGAGGGGGTTGATAGTGATGGAGGAGTAATTAAAGACAGCAACAACAAGGGATAAAGAAACGGGTTCCAAATGCACTCCGGCCGACACGCCGGTATAAATGTGATCGCGAGAACTGTAACTGCTGCTATAAAGAAACAAAGCGCAACTCCTCCCTTTAACCAATACTGACAATCTCCCAGTCCCATTCCCCCTGTTTGCTATTTGGGTATATAATACTTTTGGTATTTCCGTTATTTCCGTTAAATAGTAAAGCTACAACACAGCATTACCTATGACCATCCTACAGGAAAATGCCTTTAATGAAGCGGAACATCAGAAGAGACTTTATGACGCCATTAGGTATTCATCCCTTTTAACAGCGCAGAAGTGGAATAAAAAGCTCCTCGTCGCCGCAGTTGGTTTGCTCGTCAGTATGTTTTGCGTAGAAATTGTATTCGCCCAATCGACCGATCGAGGAATCGGTCTAATGTAAATTGTTGGCAGGGTGCTCACGGTTGGGAAGGGCTTCTCCATGCCGACAGGGAGAAACAGATGATGGAAAAATTAAAAGATAAAGGGATAAAATCATATGTTCTTTTCACAAGTAATACGCCGCTTGACAAAATTGTACTTAGTTTTTACCGAAATACTGGTGTAAAAGGAATAATCGGCGAGTCTTCATCGTCCTTCGATAAATCTTATTATGTGGGGACATATGGAGATTTAGTTGTCCAAACACAATATCCAGAACAATTAGTTAAAGCGCTTGATATCTTCTTCAGAAAAAACAAAAAGTTAGAAGACCTTAATTTAAAAGAATTATCAGATATTGTAAATGAAAAATTAGAAATTAAACTGAGCGTGATACGAAATTTAGCAATGGCTAAACAGCTTAATCAGTCGATTCTTTCACAAATTGAGTAAAACGATCTGTCACCCTCCCGTCATCGCCTGACTTTTTAACCTCTGCAACCCCCCTTCAATGTTATAAGCAATCGCGCTCAACAGACCATATCAGGTTAATATGCCAAAACCATCAGAAATCGCTGGTTTCTGAGGCCTCAAGAACTGAAGGTTCTCTCAGTGTCCAGATGCTTCCTCTCGATTTAATACTTTTCGTCAATCTACAGAAAGGTTTAAATACTTTATTACTAACATAAGTAATATGTTGCTAGATAAGAATACTCTCTGCATTTTAGGAGCATTTGCTTCCGATTATACGAAAAAGATCTATGGAAGTGACTTGGCAAAAAAACTGAACATGAATCAAAAGACAGTCTCAAATATTTTAAATAAGCTCGAGAAAGAGCACATCCTTAAATTCGCAATCGAAGGAAAGAACAAATACTATTACTTCAACAAATTTAATAGTCACATCAGAGAAATTGTAAAACTCATAGAAATAGGTAGAAAAATAGCGTTTCTAGAAAAATATAAGCACTTACAAGATCTCTTTAAAGAACTGGAAGAGCGATCTAAAGGGATTGTGGTTATTTTTGGAAGTTACGCGAAGGGTGCGCCTACGAAGAGTTCTGACCTTGACGTTTTTCTGATAGGTTCTTGTTCAAATGTGGAGAATCTGGAAACGCTCTACAATCTGAAAATAAACATTATATTCTCAGAAAAAAAGAAATTTGATAAAAACGAACCCTTCATCAAAGAAATTATAAAGAGTCATATTGTACTTAAAGGGGTAGAAGAGTTCGTAGAATTACTATGGCAGTAACATTGCGCTGGTGCTGTACAAATGAGAATGGGCTTAAGCTCGATACGCCGAGTGAAAACCTTGCACAAGGATATCTCACACTTGCTGAAAATGCTTTAGGAACCATGAATCGAGAAAGAAACTACAATCGCCAATTTGCGATCTCTGCTTGTTATTATTCTATGTATTATGCCTTGTACGCAATTCTCATGAAATTAGGTATCAAATGCGAGATTCATTCATGTACTCTTGAATTCATGAAGAAACTACTCAAAGACTTCTATGCTCCAGAAGACATGCAAGCAATTAAGAAAGCATTTGATTGTAGGGAAACTGCACAATACTATGTGGACAGAATCGTCACAAAGGAAGATGAGATGTATATTATGGCTCAAGCTCCTCTTTTCATTACTAAATCCAAAGAAATTCTCGCCAAGCTCAACGAGAACGACATTCAGAAAATACGAGACGAGTTAAAAAAGTAAAAGAGAAGCGTTAATCAGACATTTCATAAAATTTCGTTCCTTCACCTAGATTTTCTATGTAGACTAAAAGAAAATCCTCAGATAAATCGGATTGAAGAAGTGATAGCAAAGATATATAACCTTCAATGTATGCAGAGTTCTACAAATAATTAAGAGCACTTCGTAATCTTACGATTCTGCCAAGATGATGCTAAGCTTCTTCCCCGCATTATACTATTCTGGCATTTCTGTCCGAATCATCTGTTCTGTATCGAGCGTTTATAAACACCGTATGTGGGGCAAACTGATGGCAAGGCAAGACCTTAGTGTATTGAAGAACAATAAAAAGTGTAACTACTAAATAATTACCATAATGAAAAGATTTAAATACCCTTAATTTGTAAAGAATATATGAAAGCTCGTAAATTGTTAAGAAACTTGCCTATGAGTTTGCTCTTCGGAGTAACTGCCTGCCATACATCGATGCCTGCTTCAAGAATAGTTACAAAAGGCCCAATGCATTATAATAATCAGACATCAATACCTGCTTCAGGAATAGTTACAAAAGACACAATGCATTATAATAACAACTTGGCACTTCCGAATTTGACAGTTGAAAAAGAAGCTCGAACCAATACAATGAATATTGCAGGCATATTTTATGCTGACAGTAATCAAGCGAGTATCTACGAAACAAACCGGACTAGATTCAATCGAACAAACGAGTTGCCGTTTGTGGCGTTTCTCATTACTGATATGGAAACGACAAAAGACCCAGTGAGAAAAATAGGGATCAACAGAAATGATGTATTTGTGTTCGAAGCAATAACAAATGCTCAAGGTAGCTATAAGGGTCTTAAAATGGGAACTAACGGTCCAAACGGAATCAAAATAGTGCGAAAATTCAGGACCGCAAGCACGAATAATCCTCTTGAAGTTGTTACGTCCTTAGAATCTGTGTTTGACAAAGATTTATACCGTCCAAATATATTAGGCAAGCCGTACTTCACACCTTTAGTAACAGATAAAGAATTAGCTGATACAAATGTTTTCCCAAGGTTGCATATTCCAGGAAACAATAAGTATAGAGAAAATATTGAAGGTTCAATTACCTTTGAAGGTCCTATCTTTAAAGGTCAACGTATGAAATACGCAGATTATATAACACGCACAAACATTGTTGCTATTCCAACAAATGCTCTGCCGGGATACTCAACTGGTCAAGCAACTGATTACGTCGACAACCCTTAATTCTTATGAGTTTTACGGATTCTCTACATACTCTTCGCCATATCCAAATGTCCCTGACGATGAAGGCTCTGCCAATATCTGAATACTTCCACTAAATAAATCTGCGTATTTCTTTCCCTGCAAAGCAAGGAGATGATTGTGTATCACAATTGGAAGAGAGAGTGCGTTAATCACTGATTCTTCTATGTTGATAATACCGTACTCGCTCACACTCCCGATTTTCTGTACTTGTGTCTCTGTTTTGATACGTATAAAGAATGTGTTACCAATCAAATAAATGTCTAGTGGTATCTCTCCAGCATAAACAATATCCGCAGAAACACCATCAGGCGTTTTGCCAGCATGAAGGGAATAAACACCAACATCTTTTGCTTCACTGGAAGATTTTTCTTTGACTTCTTGATTCAACTCAGGCAGTTTTTCAGTCATGCGCTCTTTTTTCAGCAAATGTATCTCCGCAAGCTGTCGTGCAATTGCAGAATATACTCTCCCTTCAAGATACAAAAGCTGAGCTTTGTGATAATTCAGATATAATGAATTTCTTACAGTTCCTGCTCTTACAAGGATTGCCTGAATTTCAGTCAATTCAGATGTAGTAAGATTCCCTCCTCCTCGCGCGCTGAGACTTGTTTCCACATGTTCAACACTGCCCTGAAGCGCGTTAAGTTCTGTATTCGCCTCTTCTTCTCTTAACAGCACACCTCCTTTCTCCAGATTCTCTCTTTGTACTTTTTCCAGAGCTTGCAGAGTCGCATTTTTAACACCCAGATTATTATCAGTGATTGCATTATCAACACTTTTTTTGTCAAGCCAGCACATAACTTTCTCTCCATCACATCGCCCGACAGGAACGAATCGCGTAGGCTCAGTTCCTGTTCCAGGATTTTCAGTTGCACAAATGCGGACTACTCCTCTTCTATAGATTTCAGGATTAAAAGCTTCCTGTGCTCCCTGTTGCAAATTAGGATTCAGCAAGGCAGTTGCACTTGTGCTTCCGCTGATGCATTCTTTTTCAGATGTAACAGTGCTTTCCTTGATTTGCTCAGCTACAATTGCATCTCTGACATAATTTACTGCAAAACTTGTTGAAACCTGCTTAAACCCGCACTTTTCTTCACCGTTAAGATTAACACAAAGTTCTTGGTATCCTTCAGGAGCAGTGAAATCACGAGTCTCATCTCTATAATCCCCTTTCTTTACAAATCCAGAAGCAACCTGAATAATAGGGCTTACAGCATAATATGATGATTGTGGTGGGCTCTTCAGATAAACTCGGTAATAAGCTCCCTGATCTTTGCCTGCGTATAGGTGATAATAAACTTTGTAGTTTGCAGTAGCAGGTATAGTTACATCACTGTATTTAACACTGCTAAAGTAAGCATGAAACTGTGGCGGACTGTCAGGAGCTAATACTGTCTTTAGCGATGTAGGTGCCCTCATAGATATAAAGCTCTTGCAGAATTCCCCGCCAGCTTCCTCAACAGAACGCGCTTGGAATGCCTTAAACGCATTCACACCATATACCTGAGTGAAGTAATTAACAGATTGCTGCATATTCTGCCAGGCACCCATCACAGTCAGATATTCTCCTCCGCCTCGCACTCCCTGCCCATAAGCAGTCTCAAGCAGTCTTGGCACTAGCACTTTTGCCAGGGGGGCAAGTTGTCTCCAGAAGAATTCGCAAGTATAAACCGAATAAAGCTGGTCGCAAATTCCGACTAATTGTCCGCTCTTTACGCTCTCTTGTAAGCAATCTCTATGTGCTTTCAATATAGAAACATAACTATCTATGCCTGCATGAATGCCAGTAAGGCACACAGGAACCTTCACCTCTGGAAAGTTTGGCATGCAAAGCAGCGTGCTTCCGATTATTCCTGACTGCACCACATCCGCAACAGGATACTTCCCCCCGAAATCGCAGCGTGTAGCAGGACAGATAACAGGGTCGCATAAGTTAAATATCAAATTACATTCGCCAGGGGACATAAAGTCTTGGCATTGCGCAGCAGGCACGCTTACTGCAGGCTTGCCAACTCTAATGTCTCCAGTTCCTGCAATAGTAACTCTGCTGTTTCCATGTTGTCTTGCCGCCTGCTCAAGTGCCTCGCGTGCGCGCACAACAAGTGCACGTGCCTCTTCATCGCTCAATCCAGGGAACTTATTCAAAGGCTGTCCAGTTTGCAGATTTACCATCTCACATACGTCATCGCCTAAACCCTCAAGGAACTGTTCTCTTTTGTTTGCCCCGACATTGCAAAGCCAGAAACTAGTCGCTCGTCCAGATGCGTCGAAAGCTCCAATGCCCCCGAATGCAGGCAATATCTGTTTTGCAGCAGCATACCATCCACGTTGCAAATCAAAAGGCACAATCGCAGGCATACCTTTATAAGGTTCTCTGTCGTAGAATTTTACTTCAGGATTTTCATATTTATTGAAATAAGATAGCTGTTGTTGTGAGTATAATGTACCTAATCCATACGTATTAGAAAAAGTTGCAGGAGATATTTCATTCAGAGTATCTCCATCATGAATACTATAAACCTCATTTGCTCCGCTGCCCTCTTTCTTCATTACGCTCCGTATAGTATATGCTCCATTGCCCGCATCCTGCAAACCAAGAAGGTATGTGCCTCCGCTGTACTGCTTCCCATCTTTAGACGACGCAGGAGGTACAACAACACTTGCAAGATGAGTCACTCCATCTGCAAAAACCATGTCTGCCTTGCTTCCGCGTTGCACAGCGCTCACAGGAGCAACTTCAACATATCTCTCTCCTTGGCTTTTCGGCGTTGCAGTAAACGGAGAAGGGAATCCTTGCGCTCTAAGTGATTGTTCAGATTTATATTTCTCCGTCAAAGCATGATTAATGCTGATGCTTGAGCCGATTGTTTCAAGTCTCTGCTCGACATTTGCCTTAGTGCCGTTAGAGATGCCGCTGTTTTTCTGCAGCAATAAATTTTGATGCAATTCACGCAATGAATCATAACTATATTCTCCATCTTCATATCCTCTAGAGTTTGCGAGCAGCTCTTTCACAGGAACAGACCTTACACCTTTAGAGTCTTTGATTTGTACCATATCCTCACCATGATTATCAAGCAGATACTGGCGATATTTTGGCACAGACTGGCTTGGCTCAATTGAACTGCTCAAAAATCCCGAAGTTTTAGGCACGCCTGCCTCGGCTTCTTTGATAGCTGAATTTACTTTCTGAATCTGTGCGTCAGCTATTTGCACATCACGATTTATTTCATCAGCATGCTTGCTAAAACACGCATCAAGTGATTTTGATGCCCCACTTGATACTTCTACTTGGCATCTGGCAGTCCACCCTTTATCTCCGCGCATTATTTGTTGTCGTGCAAATCCTGTCCCAGATAAACCAGTCACAAAATTCTTCACAGTCAAAGCACCCGCAGTAGCAAAGCACGCACCTTTCAAGCCAGAGACAACATTCCCGAGAGTGTTTGAAATCTGCTCCCACTTCCTGATGCTTTCATTTATAGTTGCAATCTTGCTTAATGTTGCATTTGGTGCAAGTTGAATAGCACGTTTTTCAATGCCTATGCGTATAGTTACATTCGTTCTGGTTTCTGTCCCCCATGCTTGTGGAGTTAAAGTGATTCTGGCAGAACGTTGCACATCAAGGCGTTGCAGAACAACAGGCTGCCCGCACACTACAACTGATTCACCAATACGCAAAGTAGGTTTGAAGTTCCTCTGAGATTCAGCAGGACAGCTAGTGCTGACAGTTATAAAATCAGACTCAATACGCTGAATTGTCAAAGTCCGTTTATTCTTGTCAGTGCTTTGTGGAAGTTCATAAACCGTTCCTGCCTTCACAGTCACAGCTTTTGCTCCGATAGCAAGTGTTGCACTAGATTGTTCTCTCGGTTCTTCTATTGAAACAATCCTAATAGTTCTGAATCTGCCATTTATATCAACCGCAGAAGCTGCTCTTGAGAAATCAATATGCTCGCTCCGCGCAATCTCCTGTCTGTATGCTTCACTTTCAGGAGCATTAGGATATGTAGTCACATACATCTGAAGCAAACGCAGGCGCTGCTGCTCTTTGTTAAGAGTTGTTGCTAATGCAATTGCTTCTGCCAATGCATTCTGCCCATAAGGATTCCTTGCCGCAGAAGCTTTCTCAGCAGGATAATCTCGCGCTATCTGCTCAAACGCATGCAATGCCTCGCTAAAGTTCCCTTCAACTCCTTGAACCCCTGACCATGATTGATCTATAACAATATCTTCAGGAGCTACATGACTCTCTCTCTCAAGCTGTCTGTATGCAATCATTGTTTCCCGCAATTGCTTTGTCATAGCATTATTAATAGCGAGCCTCCACTCTCCACTTGCCCACTGGTACAACAAATCAGAAGAAGTCAGATTATATTTCACTCCTTCAATTTCTACAAGATATGATTCTCCGTCTCTATAAGGGAAATTCTTTGTCCCATCATTTGCAACAAATAAGTCAAATGTCGCAGCCCCTTTAGCTCGCAGCTGAAGAACAAGAGTCTCTGAAAGGCAGCGCAAAGTTACGTTTCCGGTTCCAACGCTGGTGTTATCAAGCCTTATACTGGAAACAGTGCATTGACCATTTAAAATCCTGCTCCCTTCATAAACATCTACTACATCTGTGCTGTTGCTGCTTGTAATAGCTAGCCTTACTCGAGTCTGGCTGGCTTCATATCCAGTATAATCAACATACAATGCTGCACGGCAATAGCTCTCCGGCACAAATATCTCGCGTGACCTTGTTCCTTTTTCAACATGAGTAGTAGCAATTTGCCTGTCCCCGCTATAAATTGAAATATCTGCACCGCGCTCATCTGCATTTAATAACCTAATAAAATATTTCCCGTTCCAGAAGCTTTGGCGCTGGCTTTTATCAGACCATGCAAAATCATTCTGTTCTTCCAGCACAAACTCAGTTCTCCCGATGCCCAGTGCATTGCCTGCATCATATTCAAGCCGCCCGCTTAAGTTAACAACTACTGATTCAGGTAATTCGCTTTCTCGTGGCTGCTTTTGAAGAACAATAACAGCATATCCTATATTATTCAAAAGTGGGTCCCCCAGCAACCTATTACGAGTCACCAATCCGGCGCGCGCAGGGTGGAATCCAACAGCCACAACACCTTTTGGATACTCTTTATCAAATCCAATACTCTTAATTTCTTTTACATTAAGAAGTGGGTTGATTTTTAACGCGTCAATCTGGCAGAATACAGGCACGTTTTGTTCTGCAAGCAAATCGCTTCTCACAACAGCAGGCTGGCATCCGGCAGGAGCGACCTGCAAGACAAAATCTTCCCGGTTCTTGCACTGAGAAGAATCATCTAAAATAGGCCAATAAGTGTTTGCCTGCGCACCATAATATGTTTGAAAACTTGCTTGATAGCTCGGTCTCGTCACATAAGTTGCAGAGCTATAAACCTGCGCGTTGGCAAAAACCGTGAATAAAACAATAAAAATACAAATCAAAAATAACAGAATCGCATATCTTCTCATGTGAATACCACCTCTGCTCGTTGCAGTGCAAATAATTCATAATTTGTCTGAAGCTGCGTCAGCGTTGTTGGTTTAGGTAAGGCAGGCACACTAATCTCCAGTGTTCCCTTTTCTAGTTCTGCAGGAAGAAGATAAGCACTTACACTTCCTCCGCCAACAAGAGCAGTATCAACCTTTGTTTCAGGCAGGTTAATATCATAACATTGCTCACGAGTTCCTCCAAACAATCCTGCAAAACCTGAACGAGGTATAGTTGTGCATTCTCTGCTTGTGCTTGCAGGAATCGTAACGCCTGCATTGCCATATACATAAACAGTAATATTATAAGCACCCTCGCTAAGGCTGACATTCTTCACTTCAGGATATACAACGCTGGTAGAGCCAGGACCTTCGAATGAAATAAGAATCAGTCCGGAAGTATTGGTTGCTCCGATAATTTCAACATCAAGATTCAAAGTATATACTCTATCAAGAATAATTGTGCTTTCTTGAGAATCTACGCTTGAGAAAATTTGGCGTTGGGAAGCATATCCTTCAGCACTAACAGAAAGATAACCATTAAGGCATCCTGGAATCACTCCTTCAACACGACCTCCGGCACTCTTCCCAATCTGACAAATCTGATCAAAACAAGCGTATGCAACTTCTGCACCATCAATCGGCTTAAGCAGCACATCTCGGACATTTACGCTAACTGGTTGCGAAGCAAATGCGCATAGCTCTTCCTGCTCTTGCTCTTCAGCAATAGATTGAGGGGATGCTTGTCTTGGAAGATTGTTATCTACACTCACAACCAAAGGAAATTGAAATAACTCATCATCTCTCGAGAGCTGCACCATGACAGGATAACTAAAATCATATACAAAATGGTATGGCGCATAGCAAAATCCAAGTACGCCAAGTCCTTGCTGCAAGCCAACAGGTTCAGCAATCATAATTTCTTGTGATGCTCCGGAAATTTCTGTTTTGCTGGGCCATTTCGTAGAATACAGGAAGCTAACATGGTCATCAACATTATGCTCAACTACAAAATACTTGTTCTGGCTATTTTGAAGAGTATAATAGTCTCCCTTCATTTTTACAGCCGCAACATTCGCAGCCAGGCCTTCATGTAATTTTGAAACAACATCGCGCGTTTTCCAGACTTTCGGCGCGCAGCTCGTCTCAACGCCATCAACAGGTGCATAAAGATACAAAACATCACTCGAGTAATTTTCCAAAAAAGCGCTTTTTTGTTCATACTGATAAATTGACAAAGCTTGGCTGTATAGTGCTCCAAACCTGCTAGGCACTTTTATGTTATGCGTTGTCCTACGCGAGCTGCCCTTGCTATCGCTCACAACAATATTTTGATTAATGCGAACACCAATAATATTATCATTAATCTCAATATCAACTTCAGGCAGCCCCATTGTAACATTTACACCCTGCTCTGCAAATATAGAGAAATCACATTTCTGGATTGTAGACTCAATATGCTCTGCAAGCTCCTTCTCAATATCCTGCTTTTTAGGCACATTTTCTTTGATTACTCCATTGCTGCTGGGATATTGCCAATAAGGCACAGGAAAACCTAAAAAGTCAAGTTGTGATGAAAAAGGAGCATAATCGCTGCCAGGAATGAAAGAAGGAGTTTTGATGTATCCTCCCTGCGTTCCGGCAAGAGTTAAAGCTGCGCGCGTTTCTAGAACAACACACTCTTCATAATACTGAAACACCTGATCCGAGACGCGCTCTCCGCCTCTGAATTCAGAAAGCTGCCACGCAACTGCCGCAATTCCAATCACTGCAACCAAAACAATAGAAATAATCACAAAAATACTTATCTGCCCTTTCTTCCATTGTATGGATAACCTCATTTCTTCACCCCGCGTCGTACTCTCTCTCGTATAAGCTCAACAATTTCACTATTGATATCCTGTTCTAAATTAACTTTAAACTTTGCCCATAATTCTTCATCCTCAATAAGAAGCAAGTATTTCTTCATGCGCCCCTCTCCAAAAAAAGCAATACAAAAGACTATAAAAACCTTTCTTATTTATTAAATAAGTTAGTTACTTAGTTACTAATTAGCAATAACCTGCGTATATCATATACTTTGAAAATTTTTGATTCCTGAGCGCACTCAAGAATGCAATAGTTATCATTCTTAAGATATTGAAGACTTTGAAAAACCCCTATAGAGAGCTTTGAATAACCCTCCAATTTCGATGTCCCTCGAGGGTCGTCAGAAATCCATGATTTCTGAGCGCCTCGAGACACCAAGAACTTCTGTTCTTGGATGCATTCAAAAATCAAAGATTTTTGATGATCGGAGATTCTCTTAGTTTCAAAGCGGTTCGATAGAGGACTTTGGGGTTTTTCAAAGTCCTCTATAATATAAAAAAACGATGCGCCCTCCGCACCTTAAAACGTTAGAAACTGAAAGTTTCTGAGCGCCTCGAGAATCGGAGAGTTTCTCAGCCTCGAGAACTACTGTTCTCTACGGCCGTCAAAAACCTCTGGTTTTTGAGGGATGCGGTTTGGGGAGGCGCTCGTTTCATCAGGAATTCTGTGAATTCCTGAATGCCATCGAGAATGCGAACGCAGAGCATTCTCGAGGTTTTGATGTTCAATGTTATATCTTTTAAGAAGATACTTTTGGCGTACAATCCTGCGGACAATTAAAACTATGTTCTTTTTGTCCGCAGATACCATCACCGCACTTAATACATACACTATCATAAAACATATCTGGTAATCGAACGGACCCATCTCCAATGATTTTATATTGTTTTTCTAAAGCATCCTCAACTGCAGTGAGTCCTGTGCAGCAAGGGACATCCTTTACTATTTCTGGAGGAGATACACCTTTATAAATTAAATTTTTTTCTCCTTCTTTGGCGCATAATGATGTTTTATTACTTAATGGAAGAGGTTGCGGAAAATTACGATTATCAAAAAATAAATACACACCAACTATAATAAGGACGATAATAAGTGTAAACGATAGAACTACTAATTTATTATTCATTTTTCTTCCTCTGCAATGCACCGTCCATCTTCGCAGAGGCATTCTATTTTTTCTGCTGCCACTCCATTTTCATCGCAGTAGTATTCAAATAAAGTATCAGAAGATAAATCTGTTCTTTGTATTGGTATGAACCTATTCACAAAACTGAAAGGATACCAACAGAAATCAGCAAGAGTCTTTCTTCCTCCTTTGATAAGAAGCTTCCCCTTTTTATCATACTTTAGCCCACCATCAGTATCTGTACAGAGGAAAGCCTCCTTATTCCATAATGAAACAAACACTTGAGGAGTATATCCTACAACCTCTCGTGCAAGAATGACATCAACTTGAAGAATGATGCCCTCGTTTACATCACTTATTTTATAAGATGAACCCTCATACATTGTATCTGTAACAAACTCATTCCCTTCTTCATCTCTAATTTTAATCTTAGTCTTCTTTGAATCAACGTACTCTACAGACACAATAAAATTTTGGTTCTGGACAGTTATTTCTTGAGAATATCCTTCAGAAAGCACTATTCTCGTTGGGGCAGGACCAGAAGTATCATTTCTCGAAATTACATTTCCAGTTAGTTTTGGTTTGAGAAGAAAGAGAGAAACTCCAATGAGCAGCACAAGAATTATAAAGAAATGGATTTTTCTACCTTTACTTTTTCTCATGATAACGTTAAGTATATCTATCTTTTTATATGTTTGTTTTTTCTCTAAATTATAGCCAAGAAATTTAATAATTGAATAGTTAGTCGTTAGCTATAGCATGATAGCGTATGCTTAAAAATCACCTTCGTTTTTAATAGAAAAACATTTGGCTCACCTATAGAAAGTTGAAATTCAATCCGAAGGTTGAAACCTTTAAGGGTTTCTTTCAACTACTTGTCATAAAATCAATGCTTTTGTTGTGATGTACCGCTATAAACGCAATAAGTCCGCATAATAAAAAAAACATCATCGCCAAGTTAATGATAACAGGCATATCTAAGCGTAAGATTGAAGTACCACTCTCTGCGCGTACACTTTCCAGAAGCCCATTATTCCTCAGAGCATTCTCTGAAACATTTACGACAATCCAGGTTCCAATTCCACCTATACTCTGGGCAGGTTGCATCAAAAGCACCCCTCTATAAATCCCGGATTCTTTACTGACAACACAAAAAGGTATAGAAAAACTTCCAGCATTTACCCATACTATCTCAGGATGCTCAACAATTAAACCAACATCGCGAGCTGAAAAAAAATAATCTTCCAGATTTCTGCTTGGATTAGCTGACCAAGCGCTTTGCAAAAGAAGTGCATCACTGCCATATACAGAAACATCAAAAGCAGTACAATTTGGGGTTCCGGCAGTATTCTGCAAAAATATATCTGGAGGAGCGCTAATTTCAATAGCGCAAGCAGGAGGTACAAAGAATAAAGCACAAATCAAAAAGAATAATCTGATTACACTTTTGTCCGAAGCCATAATAATTTACACAGCAGTCGCCCAGAACACGACAGTCGCACGATGGTTGGGAATATTCTGGGGTATGCTATCAGTATACTGACGCAAATCTAATTGCGCGTAGAAGTAATCATCTTCACTCTGCCCAATGGCACGAGGACGTGGGATATTCATTTTGAATGTCCCTATTGGCTTGAATTCTTCAGTAGTCCGTCTGGCGAGAATTAAATTAGAAAAAATTTTATCCTGTGTTTCTAGCCGTGGAATAAATTGAACAGCAGTCGTGCCGGTATTATTGACAACTATCTTAACCCTTTCAGAAACAAATCCGGGGCTTACCCTGCCAAAAGAAACCATCTCTGGAACTTGCACGCGCACAACCGGCGCAAGTACATTCGCATCTACAATCATGCGCTCGCTTTGTTCAGCAGCAGCGAAAGGCACTAAGAAAAAAATAAATGCAAGCAACCAATATCTCATTATATACAAAAGCAGTAAATATATTTAAATCTTCGTATATAAATTATATACGAGCTTAATCCATTATACCCTCTCGTTCCTCTCTTGCTGCGGAGTTCCTCGGCTAAAGAGCTGCGGACTTCCTCGCTGCGGAGTCGCTGCGCTAACTCGCCACATGGCCCTGCCCAGAATCGAACTGGGGCTTCGTCCACGTCAAGGATGCGTTCTACCATTAG
Source organism: Candidatus Woesearchaeota archaeon (assembly GCA_964554415.1). GTDB lineage: Archaea > Nanobdellota > Nanobdellia > Pacearchaeales > GW2011-AR1 > JAGVXD01. The sequence continues at coordinate 20,000 of CAZKON010000005.1, forward strand.
ACTACAGGGCCTTCTTTCTGCAAGCGTATAGAGAGCTTTGAATAACCCTCCAATTTCGATGTCCCTCGAGGCTCGTCAGAAATCATGGATTTCTGAGCGCCTCGAGAATCGGAGATTCTCTTAGTGTCAAGAACCACCCACTGAAGTAGGTGGCGTGTTGTGGTTCTTGAGCACAGTCAAGAATTACGTTTGCGCAATCCCCCTACTTTAGTTTGTGGTTAAGCAAACGTAATTCTTGATGTTTCAAAGTCCTCTATAACTATATAGCTAACGACATTAAAATCTGATTGTTTTGTCGTTAGCTATCAAGTGAAAGACGTACAATATTGTTTATTACATTTTGAGTTGAATACTCCGCAGCTTGCTGCTGCTCAAAATGTAATTAGAGAATTCCGTCTTGAACCGAGTGCAATACCCCGCAGCTTGCTGCGGAGAGAGCGAAGCGAACGATGGGATGCACGAGGTTAGGAATTCTCTTTATTACTTACGTCTTTCACTATATATAAGTCTTTTTCTTGAGGCTGAAATAAGCTAATCCATGCGTAAAACTAAAGTTCCCTTCCTCACAAGTTTTTTCATCTCAGTTTCAGTTAATTTATAGGGAGAATGTAATAAAGGCCTGAATTCGATAAAATATGGAGACCCTTTGTTATAATCCGCACATTCTGCCATGCCCAAGCCAGTAGGTAATTTAGCGATGAGATTGCTGATAACTGCTCCATGTCTTTCTCTTACACGTTTGATATCACCTTCATATCTCGTATGCACCTGTATCTCCGTGCCTATGTTTCCTCTGATAGCTCCTTTAAAGTCAGTCAGTACCTGTGAAATCATCAGCAATCCAATGCCCCACTTCCTGAATTCACGCACAGCCTGCTCAAGTTTTGTGTATGCCTTTCTACCTCCATACTTCGGCAGCAGTCTGTGAACTTCGTCAAGTACAAGCAAGGATTGCAATGAGCCTGATTCTGGCAAGTTAGCACTATAAATCTGACTTAAAGCAGCATCAATAAATTCATCAACTTTACGGGGAGTCAGCTTATCAAGGCGGAACACAGTCATGCCTTTCATGAAAAGATAATGTATAATGTCAACATGCATTGTTGCATCAGTAATTTCAATAACATATGGATTAAACGCTTGAGGAAGTCCAAGACCAAATTTATTATATTTCTTGCGCATACGTTCATCTGTATTCTTCTTAGCAAATCCCGACCATTGCCCAATCGGATCAAAGACAATAACAGGCAAGCTGCGTTTCAATAATTCTTCAGCAATAACCATCCCTGTAATTGTCTTCCCGCTTCCAGTACCTCCGGCAATCAAAGTGTGTCTGTTCAATTGCGTATGATCCAGATACGCTTTCTCATCGCTGTCAGCAACAATTCCAACGTATGCATATTTTGATTGTGGAAGCGTAAAAAAGTCAGGGAAAGGATACTGGCTGTTTTTCTGTCTCTCTTCGTATTTTTTCTTAAGCAAGCCTTTTCTAAGCCAAAAAACATAGTAAACTCCGGCGAATATAACAAAAGAAGCAGCAGCAATGCTAAGAAAGAAAGAAAGATGTTCCTGCAGCCATGGCGTTGCAATCATACGCTCAATAGTAATAGGATAAGATATTATAACAGAATTTTGAGAAGTGCTTATATTGACTAAAAAAACATAATTCCCCTCTGGAACAACATCTGGCAATCCCAAACGGCTTGTTAAAATAAAAGACTCATTCTTGTCAACTCTCTCATCTTTCCGTAGAAAGCTCTGGTTGCTATTCGCGTTAACAATTTCATAAATAAAGATAAAAGGCTCAGTATTTTCCTGATTCGCACGTGTTACATTAACGCTAAAAAGAATAGCCCTGCCAGGAGAAACTTGAGAGCCGCGGGCAACCTGTAAAGAAACATTTGCCAGTACACCTCCCTCCGCATTAGTCAGCACTCCAGTCAAAGAAGATTGAGATTTTGGCTCCAGTGGAAATGATACACGTCCGAATGCTCCAATAATTGATGAATTGTACACCCACGCAATAATAAGAATACCTAATATCAAAGTGAAAACAAAAAAAATGATTTTATTTTTTGGCACGTTTAGCTCACCATATCCAAAAGTCCCGTCACGTTTATAAACGTTCCTTGCTCTCCACGATTAAGCCTCTATAGCTCAGTCGGATAGAGCATCAGTTTTGTAAACTGAGGGTCGGGGGTTCGAATCCCCCTAGAGGCTTACTCAAACTCTTTCTCCACAAACCTCCCCGCCTTCTTTACCTCTCGTTCAGCCAACCTTACTTCTTTTCTGACAGTACGCTCAACAACACGCGCTTCTTGCTTTATCTTTCTCAGCAATCGCTGCGCCCAGACAAACTCTCCTCCAAGAATGCTCAATCCAATAATTATAGTAAGCCATCCGGGTCCAGGAATAATCAGCAAAGCAAGACCTATAAGAAGAATCGTTGCTCCAACAACAGCAATTATAATTTTCCATATGTGCTCTATAGATAAACGCACTGCTAAAGGCACTACTTTAGTCTTTGGATAATCTGTTGAAATTCTCATAGTTCATCAGCATAACGCGCCTTGCCGCTTGAAACAAGAAGCGATGAGACTTCAAAATCCAAATGAGCCAGTTCGCCCTCATTAAAAGGTCCAACCACATTTCCCCCCATATCAACAAATTGTTCAGTGTTTTGGATAAAAATAATCATACTCTGTTTCTGCTCTGCCTTTCCAAGTTGTTTGTCGCCATGAAGCAGTCTGGCCAATTCGCGGTCTCCTTCCTCAAACGTCTTGGTTAATGTGTCAAAAGTTTTTCGCTCGAAAGGCAACATATATTCATAATCTCGCTTCATAATGCCCGTCTCGCTTGCAACAAACATTAAGTTCAAGAGTTTCTTCTTCCGGCGCAGAATAAGTTCCTTAAAGAGAGAAATAGAATTCTCAAGCTGCTTCTTAGATGTCCCTATATTATCAAGAAGGGGCGAGTCATCAGCAGGAGTTTGTACTCTTTGTTCTTGTAAAAAAGCCGCAACATCTGCGATAATTGTGTTTGGTAGCTGCTGTAAGGTCTCAGAGTACTTCTCACGTCTTAATATCTCATAAAGCTCTGAATAATTCATCTCATAAAAACGCAAAAAAGCTATATAAAGATATAGCTAAAAGAAAACAGAAGGTACTTCCGACACTCATCAGATTTATAAATCTCCTCCCTCTGTTTCTGGCATGTTTGACTTTTTAAGAAAGAAAATTACAGGATGGCTTGGTAAGAAGGAAAAGAAGGTAAGTAAAAAGAACAAAAAAGAGAGCAAGAAAAAAAAGACAGAGAAAAAATCTCGGAAAGGTGAAGAAAAAAAGAAAAAAACGCAGGTAATTCTCACCGAGCAGGTTCATTCAAGTAAAGAAACAGAATTAATCAGTCAGTCGCCGAGCCAGCAAGAAGAACAAACAAGAGAAAATTTCTTCACGCGCCTTGTCAGGCGTATTGTCACTTCAAAGCTTACCTCAGAGCAATTCGACGAGATATTTATGGAGCTTGAACTGACACTGCTGGAAAACAATGTCGCTCTCGAAGCAGTAGACAAAATCAGGGAGCGCCTTGCTGCTCAATTAGTTGGGAAAGAAACAAAAAAATCAGACGCACCTGCATTCGTTCTTACTGCCCTAAAAGATTCTGTCCTTTCTTTATTAATTGAACCTCCGAATCTGTTCGAACAAATCAAATCCTCTTCCTCCACATATATCATCCTTTTCTTCGGAATCAATGGCACAGGTAAAACAACTTCTGTGGCAAAGCTAGCGCATTTTCTGAAAAAACAAGGCATCTCTTGTGTCCTTGCAGCCGCCGATACATTCAGAGCTGCTTCCATTGAACAGCTTAAAACACATGCTGAACGCCTCAAAATGCCTTGCATCGCCTCGCAGTACGGTGCAGACCCTGCTTCTGTTGCTTTTGATGCCATCGCTTACGCAAAAAAGCACACTCTCAAAGCAGTGATTATTGATACTGCCGGCCGTATGTATACCCAAGAGAATTTGCTCAAGGAAATGGAAAAAATTGTTCGTGTTACGAAGCCAAACCTCAAGCTCTTCGTCGGCGAGTCAATAACAGGAAATGATGTAATTGATCAGGCAAAAACTTTCAACGAATCAATCGGAATAGATGGAATAATTCTCACAAAAGCAGACATAGACGAAAAAGCAGGCGCAATTCTTTCTGTTTCCCATGTCACAGGAAAGCCGATTTATTTCTTGGGTACCGGACAGGGTTATGACGATTTGACGCCCTTTACGAAAAAGGCAGTGTTGAAGAATTTAGGGTTAGAATAACATGATATTCCTCCACCTTATCTTCGGGCTTGTTGTAGGCAGCCTTTATGGAAATTATACGTTATTTTTTATTGGAGCGTCCATGCTTCCTGACATCGACCATTTCTATTTGATTTTAAAGCACAATCTCTTCTCCATAAGAAGTGCTATCAAAGTTCTCAAAAAAGAGGAACGGCACGGTATTCACTTCAAAACCCCATTCATGCATTCCATCTTCGGTCTCCTTGTATGTTCGCTTCTTTTTTTTGTCATAACACAGAACTCAAAGTTAACACTCTTCCTTGGGCTCATGTATCTCTCTCATCTCCTCCTCGACTGGCCGGATATCGATAAAAAACAATATTTCTTCCCTTATAAAAAAGAGTTTAGAGGATTCCTCCCTATCTGGTCAAAAACAGAGAAGATTATTACGTTAATTGCACTGGTCGCCGTAGCCATTATTTACATGCTATAGAGGATTTTGACAAACCCCTAAAGTCCTCCATAGAAACTCTTCACGTTACTGCAAAGGCTTCTTCGCTTTAAATGCAGAATGGCCAAAAAGACCGATATCATACATCTCCTTTTGATGAAGAGCAGCAAGAAAGATATCTTCTTCAGCCCGTGTAACAAGACCAACACGCTTTAATAAAAAACGAAGCGGTCTGACAAGGTTTGCACGTCGGTCAACATCCTGCATAGAAGGACCGATTGCTCTCGTCGTATCGCGCAATTCAATGTCTTTAAATCCTGCTTTTTGCAATGCACCCTTCATTTCTGCAGGAGTACACATTGCTGTAAGCGCAAATCCCTTACAGTAATTCTGGTCAAGCACTCGTTCCCGATCAGTAGAAGGTTTCCGAAGATACACACCATCCTGAATAACGAGAATCCCTTCAGGCTTTAAAATACGGTACATCTCCTGATAGAGGGGTAAGGGGTTAGGAGAGGCATAGCAAAAACTTTCAATGGCAAAAATCTTATCAAATTGCTTATCGTCAAAACCAGTATCAAAATAATTACGCTGAAGAAACAGTACGCGTTTAGCAAGGTCGCGTTGCTGCAAGAAGCGATGAGCATAACGGATTTGCTCATCAGAAATCGTAATACCAATATAACGAGTGTCAGTATGCTCGGCAAGCCACAACGACGCGCCTCCAACACTGCATCCTGCATCTAAGATAAGTTCTCCTGTTTGCGGACGAATCAATTCTTTCACAAGTCAATATTGATTAAGAAAGGCTTCACTTCGAGGAGTTTTGGGAGTTTCATAAAAACCGTAATGAATACCTAAACTTTCTTGATCATACCAGAACCGATGATACCACTTAGTAACGCGATTATAAAAATCACTCACTCGACGAATATGTTTCTGGGGACTTGCATCAGAGAGAAGAGTTGAATGAGAAAATGTATGGGATCTCATGGAAAAAGTTGTTCTGGTAAGTTTTTAATCTTTTCTCTCCACCTCTCCAAAAAAGGTACGAGTGAAGGATAGACCATCTTCCTTGCTCTCTCCAGACTAAAAAATCCCGCCTTGTCAACCTCTGCAAATCGTATCTTTCTCCCGCTTCTCGGCGGCCACTCCATCTCCACCCAACTTTTACAAACTAACAATCCAGACCAATCCCCCTCAATAGCCCAGATATTAATTTCTTTTCCGTCTTTGCGCTTAATGTTCCCCAAAGAAACAAACTCTTCTTTTTTTCTGGAAGAAACATCAATCCCCGTCTCTTCTTTTATCTCTCTGATAGCTGCGCCCAACAAGTCTTCCCCCTCTTTTACTTCACCTTTCGGGATATCCCATGCATGCTCATCCTTACCTGCCCAAAAAGGCCCACCAGGATGCACAAGAAATACCTTTACCACTTTCTCACTCTTCTTCCACAAAAGAAGGCCTGCACTTACTTTCATCATTCCTCTTAATAAAAAGCTGGATATTAAAACCTGCCTGCCAAAATAGGGTAAAGAACATATCCAATTCCAATAGTCACACATAGTACAAAATAGATTATTAATATGATTCTATATTGTTGCATCCGTTCATCGTAGTAATAAACGCTCTTTTTTGAAAGTATTGCCCTAATTAGTCTGCTTTCTGCGCTATTCCATCCTCCACTGGCAAAAAGAGAGTTCGGCAAATCGCTAGACTGCTCAGGATATGAAATTCGGATATAACGCAAGACTGTACCGCTCAACCAGTACCATCCTGCAAATAAAGCAGCGCATAACAATGCGCCAATAACAAAATATATTACACTAACCATTAACAAAAAAAGTATGCATTCTATTTAAACATTCTCCGCAATTCACTATAGAGCTATGCTTACGGTAGCGTAAACCGTAAATTTATTAACTCTCGTTTTGCTTGTTTTTTGATGTTAGAGAAGCTTTCTTCTGTTCTGAAGAAAACAACAGACAAGATAGCGAACGCTATTTTTCTCGACAAAAATTTTGTTGAGCAAATTGTCCGCGATTTACAACGCGCCCTGATTGAGGCAGACGTAAATGTCGCTCTTGTCCTGGAGCTCACAAAAAAAATCAAGCAGGCAGCCTTGGACGAGCGCATTACAGGATTAGAGAAGAAAGAGCAAATCATCAAACTCCTGCACGATGAACTTATCAGGATTTTAGGTGAGAAACGCGAGATTAGGCTCAAAGAAAAAGGCAATGTCTTCATGCTGCTTGGCCTCTACGGCTCAGGTAAAACAACCTCGATAGCAAAACTTGCATCCTATTATGCTAAAAGAGGCACAAAAGTCTGCGCTCTGGGATTGGACGTCCACCGCCCGGCAGCCTCAGAACAGCTAAAACAATTGTGTGACAAGCTTAATATTCCGGCGTTTATAGCGCCTGAAGAAAAAGACCCAAAGAAAATTTACAAGCACTTCGAACCAGAATTGAAGAAATATTCGCTGGTTTTAATAGATACAGCAGGTCGTGACGCGCTCTCCTCAGATTTAATAAAAGAAACAAAAGATATTACAAAAATTGCCAAGCCAACAGAAACCTTTCTTATTATGTCTGCAGATGTCGGACAAACAGCGAAAAAGCAAGCCCAGATATTCAAAGAAGCAGTTACAATCACTGGAGTTATTATTACAAAAATGGACTCCACTGCCAAGGCAGGCGGTTCTCTAACTGCCTGCGCAGAGGTACAATCTCCTGTAGTTTTCATCGGAGTGGGTGAAAAACCATCTGATTTGGAAACTTTTGACCCAGAGTCATTTCTTTCTCGTCTCCTTGGTTTAGGCGACTTAAAATCTTTGATGGAAAAAATACAGAGCGTAGTTGACAAAGATAAGATTGCAGAACAGCAGAAAAAATTAAATGAAGGTAAATTCACGCTTGACGACTTCGCAGCACAATTAGAGTCAATGAGTAATGTTGGCTCATTTGATAAGTTACTCTCGCATTTACCGGGATTTGGAAACTTTAAAGAAAAGTTCAATGAAACTGCTATCCAAAAACAAGAGAACTTAACTAAAGGCTGGAAAGCCGCAATCAAATCAATGACTCTCGCAGAAAAAGAGAATCCTGAAATAATAGAAAAGCAGACTTCTCGTCTTCAGCGCATTGCAAAAGGTTCCGGCACGTCAACATCAAATGTTCGTGCCTTGATAAAACAATATAAACTCTTAAAAGAAGTTATAACATCAGGTATAGACTCAAAGATTGCTGAGCAAGGATCGTTCGACCAAAAAACAATGATGAAACTCGCCAGGAAATTTGCGAGAAAAGTGAGGTTGTGAAAGAAAACAATGAAAATATACTCTTCCTCACCTATGCCGCGCGACACGTTTTTCTCTCATGATTTAACAAGTAAAATACTAAATGAGTATATTGTTTACATTCCTCTAATAACACGTTTCTGTAAGGAAAATAATGCAAAATTAAGAAGTTTGAAGGTAACAAGTGAGAAAGGATATGAAGAGCTCTTGTGTGTATTCAATGACGACCTCGGTGGTTACACAATTAGAGAAATAGGGGATTCTCTCGTATAATAAAATGTCAAAACAAAAACTCCTTGCGCAGGGAGCAGAAGCAAAAATATTCCTCATAAATAATAAAATTGTAAAGTCTCGTATTCCTAAAGGATATCGCCTGCCTCTTCTTGATGAAAAACTCAGGCAACAAAGAACAAGAAAAGAAGCAAAATTGCTGCGAAAAGCCTCTCTGCTTATCCCGGTTCCAAAAGCTCTTTCTTCATCGCAATATGATATTTCTCTTGAATATATTAAAGGCAAAAAACTCTCTGTTCATCTAGACTTGTTTTCTGCGCAAAAAGCAAAATCTATCTGCATTCTCTTAGGCAAACAGATAGCAAAACTCCACGATGAAGGCATCATTCACGGCGACCTTACAACTTCCAATATGATCCTCACGCCAAATAGTAAGCTTTATTTCCTTGATTTCGGTCTTGGTTTTGAGTCACATAAAGTCGAAGATCGCGCAGTAGACATTCATTTAATTAAAGAAGCATTTGAAGCAAAGCATTTTGCCCGCTCATCAGCATATTTTGCGGCAATGGTTAAAGGTTACAAAAAAAGCGGGAAAGTAAAAGAAACCCTGCAGCGCCTTGCCAATATTGAGAAAAGAGGACGCTACAAACAACAGAATTATTCATAGCATTATAGCTATATCGAATAACTTTAATATTCGTAGTTCTTTAGTTGTTCTACAGATAGGGAATCACATACATATATTACGATTATTAATGTGATTCCCTATAACAACATTAAACTTTGACCGTTTTGTTGTCAGCTATCAATGGAAAGACGTACAATATTGGTTGATTACTTACTTCTCTTTCCCTACACTCAACCCATAAATGCATCTTTTAATAGGGACGATTTTGAGTTATAGCGAATAACTTTAATTTCCTTAGTTGTTTTGTTATTCTATAGATAGGAAACCTTAGGGATTTGCTAATCCCTGATGGTGCTCAAGAATCTGAGGATTCTTGACATCACATCAGAAATTACGATTATTAAAGTGATTTCCTATAATCGCGCCCGCATAGGAAGACTATGACGCTTTCGCAAAGTTAGTACAATTATCGTAGCTACTATGCCTGCGAGAAGCACAACTGCAAGTATAATCCAAGTCCATGTTAAAATGAACATATCATTACTCTCTTCAGACGTACTTGTCCCAGGTATAGTTGGACGAATCTGACGCACAGTCTTATTTCCAGGCCCAGGTATCGTGCATACACGCGTCTCTGGCGCAGGCTTATTAAGCGTTGAGTTGCATGCACGAGTATCAATGCACGTCTTATTTTGTTTGCCATTTACGCAAGTACCAAATGTACACTGCCATTGTGCTCTGCATGGCGCAAAGTCGCCTCCACCACCACCTCCACCACTAACTACTTGAGGTGCATTGCCTCCAGGAGGTGGCTGAGGCGCAGAACAAGCGCCGCAATCAGCAGAACAAACTGAACAACTCTCACCAAGCTTTTCCTGACAGACTCTATTACCACAGACAGGCGCTTCAGTAATCTCAAAGGTAGAGAAATTTGTGACATTTACAATGAGAATTCCTAATGTTTTATTGTAAAGAATGGATGTGCAAATCTGTTGCGTGCAAGGCTTACCATTATACAAAACTAAAGGACGCTCAAGCTCAACTTCCCAGAATACAACTTGTGCGCGTCTGTTCAGAAGAGGTAGTTTCTCACTTAATACCTTAACCTTATTAGCTCCAAACAAAAGAGAACGAAGCAGCAAGGAACTTTGTGTCTGTAATTGTTCAACACTCAGACTTTCATTATATACTATAGCAGCAGGATATTTTTTGCTCAAAATTACAGTACCTTGGGGCTCCAAGCCATTATCTCCACCTGAAAAAGCCTCAATTTCAAAATCAGCAATAGGATAACACTCAGCACATGCAGAATGGATTGAATCTCGGCGATACATTGTCCATGTTTCTTCTTCAGATGTTGCAGAACTGTTAATATCCCAGACATATAGTGATCCACGTCTAAGAGGTTGATTGTTTGCAGCATTTATATCAAAAGAAGATGTACCTACAAGTTCAGCTTTGCCATCACCATCAAGATCAGCAACGACAGGAGATGCGACGCTTAAATACTGTGTTCCCTTAGGGAATCCAGCGACAAGCGTGCCATTTGCATGCCAGGCAAACACTCCTCCATTTTTGACATGCTTCTCATTTTTATCTACATAAGTCGCATCAATAACAGTATTGCCGTTGGCAACAAGTATATCTTGCCTGCCATCTCCGCTGACATCTGCAATAGTGGGCCCATATTCAACAGCAAGTGCGGGAGAGGGCACTTTCTGAGGCCACCCTGCAACAGAAGTGCCATTTGCATGGCGTAAATCAACTAAATATTCATCAATATAACTCCCCGCAGTTAGTGTAGCAATCTCAATATCAGAAGTGTCATCCACATTAACTAGTGCGGATGAGCCAACAGGATAACGCGCTACTGCATGATATCCAGTATGTTTAACAAAACCAAGCGATTGTGGATAACCTTGGTAAAGAGTCCCATTGCCATGAAGCACGTAAAGCAAACCATCGATACGAGATAAGTTTTCCTCATCTTTACCGAGAGACATAATTCCTCCCACGACAATATCATCTTTTCCATCTCGATTGAGGTCACCAACAACAGGCACGTAATTATTTGTAGGGTAAATCGGCAGGATAACAGGCCATCCTGGAACCACAGACCCATCTGCGTTATAGACAATGATGGTTGCATTAATAGTTTCATAATCATAAATTGGAGCAACTGCAACAACAATCTCAAGTTCAGGATCATCATCAAAATTGCCGACTGCAGGAGAGTATATCCCAAGAAAAGAAGACTGAGGAATAGCCCACTGGTTCACAATCTCAGTTCCCCTAATAATGCTAAGAGTTTCATTCGCTCCGGAAGGAACACCATTGCTCTGAACAATAATTTCATTTTCCAAATCACGGTCAAGATCAGCAACAACAAAACGAGGATAAATAGAAGTAGGAATCTCAATTGGCCAGCCATCTACAAGATAGCCTGCGGCGTTTAGCGCATAAAGTCTTGTAAGAATAGGACTAAGAGTTGCTGGCTTAATTGGAGTAATACTAACGAGAATCTCATCGCGTGCATCATCCGTAATATCTCCAAGAACAGGTACGCTGAATGAAGATATCCCAACATTTCCTGCTGTCAAATCTCTCCCTACATCCGTTGACCAAACAAGAGAGCCATCTGCACGATAAACAAAGACAGTAGTATAAGGATCATAACCATAGCGTCCACGATAAATAATAATTTCCTGTCCGGAATCCTCAACTAAATTACTCACGACAGGAACAAAGTCTCCTGCATATATACTCCCAACCTCGCCATAAGATAACGGCTGAGGGAAACCAGGGCGAAGTGTCGGATCAAATAATAATCTGGTTTGGTTCTCAACAATTTCATGCTCTTGATAAATCAAACGAGCTTGAATATCATAAAGTCCTGCTTCACTAATGAAAGATGTATTTAAGAAAAATCTCTGCTCTCGTGCTCCGAGATTATTACACAATTCCCGAGGAGCGGGCTTATATTCCTGACCTTTTGCAGGATTACATGATAAGAGATGTGTAGTGCTCCAAGCATCTGTTCCAGTAGGACGATATTCAAGAGAATAACCTTTAATTTTCTCACGACTGGAAACAGAAGGATGGACACCGATAGACAGAGGAACAAGACCTCGCGCAGGGTACACATGTGGCTTTGGCAGCTCTCTGGTATCAAGATTGTCAGGAACAATTATAAAGCGTTCTTCATTCAAATTAGATTTAGCTCTGAATGTATAAATCTCGCCTTCTTCAAGCTCAAAGGTCGAAACATCTTTAACAATCTTTGCTCCCTGAATCTCATTTTTTTCAATAGAAACGTTAATCCAATTGTTAGGGCGTAATCCTTTCCCATATTCAAGAGAAATTGAAGAAGCTTGTAACGCATTAAAAAGATTCAACTCAATGGTCGCAACGCCAAGCCCAAACCTTGGCGCATTCACTAAGAATGTATCTTTATCACGGAATACTGCATCAGGTGCTTGTACAGCACCAAATCCTTGCTGATGCCAGGACAATGAAATATCGCGGGAACTTGATTTAAGTGCTGTTTTGATGTCATCAGGAGTCCAGTCAGGGTGAACTTGTTTCATTAATGCAACAACACCAGTAACATGAGGTGTCGCCATAGAAGTCCCTGATATAGAACCATAAGTATTACCTGGGAGCGTAGAAATCACATTAACGCCAGGAGCAAGCACATCAGGCTTAAGGATTGTTCCATTTGTCCATACTACAGGTCCGCGCGAGCTAAATGAAGCGAGATTATCCAAATTATCAATTGCTCCGACCGTAATAGCGCGCTCAGAGGTTCCTGGGGATTCAATAGTATTATAGTCTCCCATACGCATACACTGAAAGGGGCTCCCTCCAGGTCCACAATTGCCTGCCGCAATGACTGCAACAACTCCTGCATCAACAACACGATCAACCGCCTGTGAAAGGACATCGTCAGGGTTGCCATATCCCCCAAGACTAATACTCACGACATCAAGACGGTCTTTTATACTTCCATCTCCATTCGGATCAAGTGAACGATCAAGCGCTGCAAGAATATCACGGTCAGTTCCATGTCCATTTGCATCAAGAACTTTAAAGGCATAAAGTGTAGCATCAGGAGCAGTACCATATTTACCCATACTTGCGACAGTTTCTTTACCTGTAAGGCTTTGTAACTGGCTCGCATAAAGTTGTTTAATTTCCAGAGCAGACAATGCAGAGTTATATATCATAATCTCATCAGCACTGCCATTAAAGTTATGATTTAGCATCTTACATGCAATACTTCCCTTGGTTCCGAAATCACTCCCTCTATCGCTCTCGTAACACGTCCCAGTCGTATCCCCTATGCATGCACCATCACTGCATGATGTACCCGCAGCACAAGTCACTTGCTGATAATTATAACTGTCAATACCAGCATCATAGAAGTATTCTTTCACTACGATTGGAGTTACGCATGAGTCAGTGAATACTTCAGAACCGCAGGTTACAGTTCCCTTAGTTGTTGGATTGTTGCCTCCGTCAGTTTCAGTGCATGCTTGTGCACTTCTGCATGCACCATCACTGCATGATGTACCTGCAGCACAAGTCACTTGCTGATAATTATAACTGTCAATACCAGCATCATAGAAGT
>CAZKON010000005.1:33614-38911 GCA_964554415.1 Candidatus Woesearchaeota archaeon
GGTTACAGTTCCCTTAGTTGTTGGATTGTTGCCTCCGTCAGTTTCAGTGCATGCTCCCAAAGGCACGTATCCGGTAAGAAGAGAAGATAATTTCTTCAGGCGCATCTTGACTTCGTTATTATTACGATTAGCTACAAGTACATCGTGCACTACACTAGTTTCATAACCCTGCGCAGTTGCCGTAATAGTATAATGCCCGACAGGAATGTCTGTTAAGTAATGATATGAGCCCCAGGAAGTAAATTGCTGTTTGCTTTCTTCATGCGTCAATTTCAAAGTAGCTTCTACAGATTTACTATTTGAAAAAGTGAAAACTTGCAGCGCAGCAGTCGCACTTTCCGGAACGCAGGTGCCATCATTGCAAATCTGATTGTCAGAACAAGCAACAGAGCGTACATTATAGTCATCAATACCCGCATCATAAAAGTATTCTTGAAGCGTGATGCCTGAAGAACAACTGTCAGTACGCCAAGTGGCCTCTGTATTGCAATCAGCACCTATACAAAAACGATCTGCCACTCCAACGCTGCCAGAAACAAGTGTTTGTGCAATTACATTACCGTTCTTGTATAACAATATAGCTGTCCCGTCATAACTTCCCGCCCAATGTTCCCAGACGCCGAGAGTGATGCTTCTAGGCGGTGATGTTGCAGAAACCCATTTGTCATTAACAAAAACTAAAAATGAAACACTCCCGTCGGAATTAGGTGATAAAACAAATGCATTACGGCTCGACAACCAGCTTCCTGTAATATCAGCACCCTTATTGCCTATAAACGAGGTTGTATTGAACCATCCTGAAACACTAAAGTTTGTCTTAAGAGCAGGAATCTGTTCAAGTGCGATAAATGAATTCTCACCATTGAAATGAGCGGCGCGCCCCCCGATACCTCCTGCAGTAGGTTGTGCACCAAAGTATGCAGTACCCCCATAAGTTCCTATACTATCACTAACTTCTCCAGTAACACTATCCCATATACTTTCGTTGAACTGCCAATGAGCAATAGCCCCTTTAGGAATTACAGATACAGGTGGACGTGCAGCAATAATGCCTGCAACATGAGTACCATGTCCTTGGTCATCCATAGGGTCATTATCATGATTAACAAAATCATAACCTCCGACAATCTTGCATTCTTCGCTGCTTCCGATTACAGGCAGTCTATTCGTTCCTCCTTCACTATCTGCTTCTTTCGGAGTAAAACGTTTAAATTCTTCCTCAATTTCTGCAACGCTTAATCCGCGCGCCCATACCTTGAATTCATCTAAACTTCCGTTAAAGTATCCATAACCATATTTACTTACCCCTATTTTTCCCTGACCGTCCGATATTGCAGAGAGCCGAGTCAGTGGTTTTTTAACATCTCCAACTAACATATGCCTTGTGCTCGCCTGTTTTTTGCCATCAACATACAACGCAAGTTCTTTACCATCATAAGAAACAATAAGATGATGCCATTTATTCAATAATGACTCTTGCGTTAATAGCGATGCAGTTCCAGTAATACCATACTTTCCAACATCTTTATCATCATTCTCAAAAACTATATAAACCGAAACGCCTTCTTTGCCAATATAAATACTAAATAGCCCATTATCGTAAATAACTCCTGAATAACCTGGAGACTCCCTTGACAAAACCCAAAATGAAGCAGTAAACGCATTCTCTTTAACAATAAGAGCGCGCGCAAACCCTCCCACATCAACTTGCGCATCTTTTCCATTGAAGTACAAACTGCCTTCTCGCGGCACCGCATTCTTCACATTCGCTCGGCTTGCATATCCTGCCTTATTTGTAAGGGTTCCAGAACTATATTGTTTTCCTTTTTCAGAAACAGAAATAGCATCCTGCTCAAAATCGTAATGCAGCAAGGGCCCGCTCACGTCAGGCAATGCATTCTGTGGAATGCGCTCAATCTTCACATATGCTCCCTCGCTATCAACTTTTTCAAGCGTGACACGAATACCATTAATATCATCACTAAATTGCTCGCCAACTTTTAAGTACATTCTCCCTTTAGATGTAACTGGAAGCAAATTAGACTGTGTATAAGTAAACTCCCTGTTTTCTCCATCAACTCCAAGATTAATGAAAACAAATTCCTGCTCAGGAACATTCTGGTACGGAGTTTTTTGTTTAAACTCAACACTATAATAGACATTTTTCCTTCCGGCATAGAAATTGTATTCAAGTGATACTGGAATTCGAAGTTGCTGCACGCTTCCTTGTGGTTGTATGCTGTTCAATGGTTTTAAGATAAAAGTTCCTTCACTTACTTCCTTGCTATTCTCTTGAGAAAGCCATCCTGCTTCGCGTTCATGAGGCGCATTGAAAGTCCCCTCACCGCCCCCCATAATATCATATGGATCCCCATATTCAAGAGAATCACAATCAAAGGAAGGATATAAATTATTTCTGCAATAATAGCTGTTAGCATGATGTACACCAAAATTGTGTCCCAACTCATGGTTTATAACCTTATCTACAAATGCAAAGTCCCACGAGATGCTGAAACTTTTCTCCTCTTTATTAGGCAATAACCATTTACCTTTCCCGATTGTTCCAAACCCTCCGGCGCACGAACATCCGGGCGTGCACGGCACTGCTAAAATCAATCTTTCATAATCAAAAACTTCAATGTCCTTTCTCCTAAACGCTTCTTCAAGCGTAAGCTTGAGGTCATCGCACTTTGCCTTGCTTCCTTCTTCATACTTCAAATCATAAGGTCCGATGACTTTTCCGACAAGATTCATTTGCTCATATGAATTCTCCTTGAAAAAGTTCTGAGTATTCGGCTGCGACGAGAGAGTAATACTTACCCGTGCTGGAATTGTCGTATCTACAGACTGTTTAAGATTAGAAAAATTTATAATGAAATCAGATAGAGGAACAGAATAGTCTAAGCTAAATATGGACTCGACACCATTAATAGTTACATTAATACGGTATGAAGGCTGTTCAGAACTCCCGTAGTTGACAACATCTTTAAAGAGAAACGTATGCTCTTTGTCACTAAAAGTCATTTTCTTTTCTACATTCATCACAAGTTCAGTTGTGATTGGTATAGACAATTGAGAGCTGTCAAAAACCAATTTTTCTGCAGCTTTAACACTTATAGGTGCAGATTTCCCATCTATGCTTGCCACAATCACGAGCGTCTTTTGTGGCCCAAAGTTTTCTTCTTGTGGCGTCTTTGCTTTCTCAAAAATTTTCAGTGCAGTCTCTTCTGCTCTCTGCCCGGCAATGCTTACTCCAACAGCCATTTTCTTCCCTATGCTAAGACCGCGCACACTCACATCTGCCCCGGCAAATTCAGGATGCAAAAATCGTGAAGAAAACAATTGCTGTTGCTCTTCTTTACCTTGTTCATACAAAAAGTACAGGAATCTCGAGTTCTCAAAACTATTAAAATCATCTACATGGATAACATTAAGTGTTCCTGTGCGCTCTTCGCGGGTTTCAAGCAACACAAGCTTTTCCTGCTCAGAAAGTAAATCAACAACGCTCTTTGGCAGTGCACGGATTTCAACAGCTGCATCTGGATTCTTTTCAATCAGCTGTTCAAGTAAAGATGCTCGTATTTCTACAAGTCCTTTTACCTGTTGAGAAAAAGCCGCGACATCATCAGAACAAAGTTGCTGCGATGACAATGCGCCTTCAACAGATACGTGCTCAGCAGCAGCGATAATACGCTCAGTAAGAGCAAACGCATTCTGCTGTACATTCGCATTAAAGAACACATTGAACCGTTGGCATCCCCGCGCAGCAGCAAAGTCAGTACTGACTTTGCTGCTACTGCCTTCATCAACATTACTAGCAGGAACAAAACATCCATTGCCCAAATCAATATGATTATAGTCAATTCCGGTATCAATAACCCCAACTTTGACTCCTTTCCCAGTTACACAAGGTTTTCCGCTTTCGCTACAAGGTGCACCGTCTGCATCAAGCATCCACACACGATCAGCGTCAGTAGCAGGAACAGACTTATCTAAAAGTGCGCTTCGTACATAGTTGGGGTAAATATTCTTCACATAACGGGAACGTCGGATTGTAGAAACGTCTTCAGGTGAAAGACCGGAAACTGCAACTCCATTAAATGCTGTAAAATACTCTTGCTCAGGAATAAGTCTTTGCTCTGTGCCTTCATCGACAACAAGGCCAGTAATACGAGAAAACCAGTTAACAAAAGGTAAAGTAAAGGAAAAGAATCCATAATCTGCCGAAGAGGAAGAAATAAGTAGATTATTCAAATCATTAATAGCACGTTCATGTTCCTTCTGAATATCATCCTGTTTATTGCTAAGTGTTTTCTCCTGCCGGGAAACAGCGCGCTCAATTTGACGTTGGATACCGCGACCTGCTCGAGAATTAGGATCCTGAACAGAATACTGTTCTTCAAACGACTGAACTTTTTCTTCAGTTTCAGCATAAGACTTAATAAGAGGCTCACTTTGAAACTCTATGAGATAGCTTCCTTCAACGATGCCGGTAGTATGTGTCGCTAAATCAGCGTATGCGCCGAGTTGCGAGAAATTGCTGACATAACCCTCTGGATAAAGAGCATCAAAAGAACCAGGAGAGCTCAAAGAAGAATAAATTGGATTAGACGAATATGCGTCTGGAATAAAGAATAATAATAGCCAGATTAATGCAATAATAAAACCATACCTCTCCATAAATCTCTAATGTTACTTCCCTATATAAATATTTAGTCGAGAAGTTACTCTAATATTTTAAAGCTCAATGATAAAAAATGACTAATTTTTTACTAATTTTCATCTTTATAGACAATATCTACTTTACAAAGCTGAGTAATTACCGAAATTCCCAAAGTTTTTAAACGCAGCACAGTTTGTATTTATAATAGCCCCATAGTCTAGTGGTCAATGACGCGAGCCTTTGGCGCTCGAAACCCCGGTTCGAATCCGGGTGGGGCTATACACTCGGATTCATTATCAAAAAAATGATGTGCCTCCGCATCTTAAAACGTCAAAAACCTCTGGTTTTTGAGGGGTGGAGTTTTCTGGAGGCTTCCAGACATCAAAAAAACTAAATCTTCACGCCAGAATCTTTGGGATTTTTAGAATGCTGGTCCATTTCTCCTGCAGCAAGACAATCAAAACACGGTCCAATAGTACCGTCTTTGCCCATAATCCTCTTTTTACCCTGACATTTAGGGCAGACTGCTTTTAGCTCCATGGGTTCAGGGAGAAAACACCCCTTTTTAACATTTTGTACACTGTTAAGTAAAGCGTAAAAGGTAACATCTCGCTTTTCTATCAAAAAATAGCCA
>CAZKON010000006.1:0-37192 GCA_964554415.1 Candidatus Woesearchaeota archaeon
AAAAATGCCGTTGCCTTGTCAAGAAGTATAGAAGTATTCATGGAAGAAAAAACAAAAAGAGAGGAAAAATGAGCCAAGAACTTTTATCCGTAAGTCAAGCATCTCAATGGGCGAGTGATTATTTAGATAGACCAGTAACTACTTCTAATATTAGTTATCTAATCCAGTACGCAAAAATTAAGAAATATCTTGATGAAGAAAAGAAAATAAAAGTTAATCTAAATGAATTAAAAGAGTATTATGATGAACATTTAGTAAAAAAACAAGAGTCGTGGAAAAGTCAGTTAGGGGAAGATTTAAACTGGGGGTTGTCTTTTTCGCATTTAAGGGAATCTGATACGACAAAGCACGTTCATAGACTACACCCATACAAGGGAAAGTTTATAATTAATTTAACATATAAATTAGAATTAAATAGGCGGGTTAAATTATGGAAAATATAAAAACAGAAATTTTGCTTGGAGATTCAAAAGAGATATTGAAAACAATGGAGTCTAATTCAATAGATTTAATAGTTACTTCTCCCCCTTATGCAGATAGGCGAAAGAGTACTTATGGGGGCGTAGCACCTCAAAATTATGTCGATTGGTTTATCCCGATTAGTGAACAATTACTAAGGGTGTTAAAACCAACTGGAACGTTTATTTTAAACATAAAAGAGAAAGCAGATGGTGGTGAAAGAAATATTTATGTACTTGAACTTATACTATCTTTGCGTAAGCAAGGTTGGATTTGGACAGAAGAATTTATTTGGCACAAAAAAAATAGCTATCCAGGAAAGTGGCCTAATCGTTTTCGTGATTCATGGGAAAGAATTTTACAATTTAACAAGACTCGCAATTTTAAGATGTATCAAGAAGAAGTTATGGTGCCAATAGGTAATTGGGCAAATAAAAGATTAAAAAAATTGAGTAAGAAAGATAAATTACGGGACATTTCTAAGAGTGGTAGTGGTTTCGGCAAAAACATTTCAAACTGGATAAATAAGACTAAAGTTTATCCGACAAATGTGTTACAATTCGCGACTGTTTGCAATAATAAAAATCATAGTGCTGCTTTTCCAAAAGAATTACCTGAATGGTTCATTAAATTATTTACTAAAAAAAATGATTGGGTTTTAGACCCGTTTTTAGGTTCAGGCACCACGTCAGAAGTTGCACAGAGTATGGAACGTAACTCTGTTGGTATTGAAATAATTCCCAAATATATAAAAACAGTTAAAGAAAAGATAATAAATAGAGAGATTAGTTTAACTAATAAAATTTCATCATGAAAAAGCTAAACTTGAAACAGGTTTATGAATATGTTGAAGCAAATATATTTACTTTTCATAAACGGAGACTTGATTATGTTCAAAATAAAGTGGATTTATTAAAAATATTGAAACAGAAAAATCCTTATATTTTTAGAGCAAAAAATATTACGACTGCACAAGATTTAATTAAAGGTTTTCTTGACGCCTTTTTACAATCACAAGAGGAAACACTTTTTGGGAATTTTATTGAAGGTTTAGCTATCTTTGTCTGCGATAAGGTCTATGGAGCAAAGAAATCAGAATTAACAGGAATTGATCTTGAATTTGAAAAGGATGGAACTATTTATATTATAGAAATAAAGGCAGGATGGAACTGGGGAAATTCAAGTCAGATTAAACAATTAAGGGTTAATTTTGAAAATGCAAAAAAAATAATAAATGAAAAAACAAATAAGGAAGTTGTTGCGATTAATGGTTGTTGTTTTGGTAAAGATATTCATCCAGATAAAAAAGGTTATTTAAAATTGTGTGGGCAACAATTTTGGGAATTAATTTCAGGCGATTCTGAATTATACATTAAAATTATAGAACCTATTGGTCATAAATCAAAACAAAAAAATGAAGAATTTATGGAAAGTTACTCGCAGATTATAAACAAATTAACTCTTGAATTTTCACAAAAATTTTGTGATAATGGAAAAATAAATTGGGAAAAATTAGTTAGGTATAATTCAGGATTTGAGAAAATCAAGAGGCAAGACCATGATAGAAAATAAAAAAGAGGAAGAAAATATTTTTTCTGTAAGTTTGGAGAACCTACAACAGGAAGCGATGCGGATTATTGGAAGGAGATTAAACGATGAAGAAATTTACAAAGCATCAAAAGGAATTGAAGCTGGTTTGTCTTTTGATATAGAAACTGTTTTTGCTACGGCTATTGATGAAGCTGTTGAGAATTAATCAAAATCTCTTTTATTTCTTCTTCTTTATTTGCAGTTCCTGTTCCATTCTTTATTTCTTGAAGAATCTGGGAAATTACTGAGTTTTCTTCATTTGTAATCTCTCCCTCAACATCATAACCAGTTTTTACTTCATCGTAATGAGCTAATGCAACAATTTCAGAAATTTTTTCATAAACTGACATTCCCAAAGTTGTAGCTAATGAATGTATGAATGAATAAGAAGCTACCTTTTCAGAATCCTGCATAAGTTTGACCAAAAAAGGCATAGAAGTTGTTTCTCTTACATATTTTGATAGTTTATCGTTTAGTTTTGACCTTAATAGTTCCTTAATTTCTTTAATTTGGTTTTGACTGAGTGTCATCTTAATAAGAAAGATTGTCCTTTATTTATAAATGCTATTATTATTTTCGTTACCCGAAGCCCCCAATCTCTAAATCTGAAAAACAGAAAAATATTTTCAATTGTTCTCGAGCCCACAGAGTAATATGTAGCCTAACAACGTATTTAAAGCACCCTCTCTTATCTTTTACATGAAGATTCATGCAGTGGGGGGTTATGACGAGGTGGGTAAAAATATGACCGCGCTTGAAATTGGTGAGGATGTGATTTTATTTGACGCAGGGTTGCATTTACCTGCAATTGTCGGAGTTTCCGAACGTGAGAAAGTAAAGACTGAAAAGGGTATGCGCGCACTTGGTGCATTGCCAGATGACACTTACCTTGAGCGTAGTGGATTAAGAAACAAGGTCCGCGCACTAATTGTTTCACATGCTCATCTCGATCACGTCGGAGGCGTGCCTTACATTGCACCAAGATATGACGCAGGTGTTATAGGTACTCCATTTACGACAGAAGTGCTAAAAGTGCTAATGGCTGATTCAAACCAGAAGATTCCTAATCGAATCGTCACAGTTCCTGTTGATGGAACTTACACTGTCCAAGGCAAAAATGCTTACAAGATAGAGTTGATAAACATAACTCATTCGACAATTCAGAGCGCAATGGTCGCTGTGCACACGCCGCAGGGAGTCATTCTCTATGCAAATGATTACAAACTGGATAATGCTCCTGTTTTTGGCAGTAAGCCGAACTATCGGCGCATCCGCGAGATTGCACAAATCGGTGTTAAGGCACTTATAGTAGACTGCTTGTACGCACCAGATGATAGAAAAACTCCTTCTGAGAAAATTGCAAAGGGTTTGTTGGAAGATGTCTTCTTTACGACAGATAATCACAATTCAGGGATGATAATCACCACATTCTCATCTCACATTGCTCGTTTGAAGACCATCACTGAGTTAGGCAGAAGACTTCGGCGCGAGGTCGTCTTCGTGGGCAGAAGTTTAAGCAAGTATGTCACTGCCGCACAAAATATAGGCCAAGCTCCGTTCAGGAGAGATATACAGCTGCTCACATACAAAAAACAGATGGAGCGTGTCCTCCATCGTATAAACAAGAACAAAAAGCACTATCTGGTTGTTTGCACAGGTCATCAGGGAGAGCCAGGTTCTATTCTGGATCGTATTTCACGTAACCAGTTTCCACTGACAATTAATTCAGATGATCATATAATTTTTTCATCAAAAACCATTCCAACACCTATAAACGAGGCGAATCGGCTGGAGCTTGAGCGCCGTCTTAGGAAACATCATGTACGTATCTTTGACAATGTACATGTAAGTGGACACGGAGGACGCGAGGACTTGCGTGATCTCATCAAGTTAACTCAGCCAGAGCATATAATTCCTTCTCATGGCGAAGAAGCAAAGCGGAAAGCCGGCGCAACCCTCGCCATGGAAATGGGATATAGTTTAAATAAGACAGTGCATTTAATTTCAAACGCTCAGGTAGTGGACATATGAAAGAAGAAATAATTGGAGGTCTGCGGAACGCGTTAGATCGCAATGAAACAATAGAAAAAGCTATGCAGACTTTTATCAATGCAGGATATAGCGCAACAGAAGTGCGCGAAGCTGCGAGTATGATAAATCCAAGTGCTACTGGCATGCTATATGGGGAACCAAGCACGAAGCCTGCTTCTCAACCCTCTGCAGCCCAGCCAGCTCAACTCTCAGCTCAGGCAAGTAAGTCAGTTACACTTCCAAAACAACAGGCACAGGCAAACCCTCCAGTCGCAGCCACTCTTGCCTTGACGAACGTAGCAAGTCCTGCTCAGCAAAACAAAGGAAGAAAAACCGCAATTATCTTGGCAGTTATCCTGATTATTTTAGTAATAGCTCTCGGGGTAACTATTTTCTTCTCTGGAAGCATTCTTAATATGTTTTCCTCATGACAAGCTCAAAATCAAAAGCACGATGCGCACCACGGCTTAAAAGCCGTGGTTTGGGAGAGCGCTCGTGCTTTGGATGCTCAAGGAACAACCGTCACCCTGAAGGGCGCGGTTTTCTGTCAAGTTCCTTGACATTACGAAATATAAAGAATTCCAGTCTGAAGTCGCAGAAAATAAATCTTCTCAGCATTGTTCGGGATGCATGCAAAGCATATGGAAGGAATCCGCAGATTCTCATTCCCGCACTCATGTTAATTCTTGCCATGTTCCTTATGCATGAACTTTCAGGCCTGATTCTTCCTTATCTTCAAACAACTGCCTCAAATGTTATTTGGTCATTGATTGCAACTCTTCTGCAGCTTGCGATTTTAGCTTATTGTTTTAGTGCAATTCTTGCGCTCTCTGCAAACATCATACAAGAAGACAAGAAATCATTCAGTCAGATTTTTACTATAGCATGGAAGCGCATGCTGACAATGTTTATTTTACTTTTATTTGCACTTATCATTTTCATGCTCTTGAATGCCTTGGCACTCACAGCTGGAAAATCTGCGCTAGCTTTTAATTCTTCTGCAGCTCTTGCGTCAGTTTTAGCTATTTGGATAATTGGATTTTTTGGATGTATAATCTTTCTCGCGTTTGCCAACGTGCTGTGCGTGACAGAAAATCTGAACGCTTTTGCAAGTGTTCGCGCAAGTGCGCATATAGTGATGAATAATTACCTGGTTGTGTCATTTCTTTCAATAGTTTTTTTCATAATATTATATTTCATAGAGCGATTTATCTCCGAATTTCTTGCAGAGCTCATCAAATCTCTTGTTCTCCTGCCATATCTTGCTCTTTTCTTAGTTTATTTCATAAGGCAGGTACAAAAGAATGGTTTACATACCAGCTGAAGATTCATACCTCTTCGCGCATGTTCTTGCCCGCTTTGTCAAGGGCAAGGCTGTTCTTGACATGGGCGCAGGCTCAGGAATATTAAGTGAATCTGCTTTAAATGCAGGAGCTTCATCTGTATGTTCTGTCGACATTGATCCAGAAGCAATAGAACTTCTCAGATTGAAGCGTCTCATCGCAATTGAGTCAGACCTTTTTGAAAAAGTTTCAGGTCTTTTTGATGTAATCTTATGCAACGCTCCCTATCTCCCTGAAGATTCCAGGGAAGGCGCAGAAGGGAAAGTTGCAATAGTCGGCGGAAAGCGCGGAGACGAGTTAATTCTGCACTTTCTTAAGCAGGCGCAGAAACATCTATCTCCCAATGGCTGCATCCTTCTCCTCCTCTCCTCGCTTACTCCAAAGGTACACATTCTCGCATTGCTAAAAAAGCAGAAGATGAAACATGAGGTTGTTGCCGAAAAGAGATTGTTTTTTGAGACGTTGGAGATTTGGGAGATAAAATTCAATAACAGTTAATTATTAGTATAGAGGACTTTGAAACACCAAGAACAGAAGTTCTTGGTGTCTCGAGGCGCTCAGAAATCATGGATTTCTGACGACCTTTGAGGGACACCGAAATTGGATGGTCATTCAAAGCCCTCCTATGAGAATATATTCTCTTCGCTTATCGGGACATTATCTGGGACATGAACAAGGATATCAGTAAAACAACAATAGAACTCAATCATATACTTTAGTTTAAAGCTTGCAGTTATAACCACAAGCTTTATAAATTAGCATAGAGTTAAATAATCATGGAAATAGAAATTTTAAAGAGAATCATAACAGAGCAAAGAGCAGAGCTCGAAGGAACATTTAAAGAATTTCCCATGATAGAAAGAAATAATCTTGAATATGTAAAACCTTTTTTATCACACCCCAATATACTAGCTATTCTTGGAGTTAGAAGATCTGGAAAATCTATTTTTTCTGTGCTTCTAGCTAAAGCAATAAAAGAAAACTATACGTATATTAATTTTGATGATGAAAGATTAATAGGATTAAAAACAGAAGATTTAGATAAAATTCTACAGGCATTTTATGAGCTATATGACGAGATTCGTTTAATTATTCTTGATGAACCTCAAAATGTTAAGGGATGGGAGTTATTTGCTAACAGATTAAGAAGAACAAAAAAAGTAATAATAACAGGTAGCAATTCAAACCTTCTTTCAGGCGAATTGGCAACACATCTAACAGGAAGATATATAGATTTTACATTATATCCTCTTTCATTCAAAGAAATTTTAGATTTCAAACCCAATATTTATTTAATAGAAGATAGAACAAAAGTGCAAAAACAATTAGATAATTATCTAAATAGTAGTGGATTTCCAGAGTTAAGGAAGTTTGGTCCAAAAATTGTAGAAACAATTTATTCAGATATAATAAATAAAGATTGCCTAGACAGATATAATATTAAAAATAAAAAAACTTTTAAAGAAATTTCAAAATACTTAACATCGAACTTTTCAAGCGAGTTTACTTACTCCAAACTATTACACATTTTTAATTTAAAAGATGTACACACTATCAAAAATTATGTGGACTATTTAAAGGAATCATTCTTAATAACAGTTATTGAAAGATTCTCGCCAAAATTAAAAAAACAAGTAATATCTCCTAAGAAAGTTTATGTTGTTGACCAAGGTATTTGTAATTTTTTAACCTTTAAACTATCAAAAGACAGCGGTAAAATACTTGAAAATATTATCTGCATAGAACTTTTAAGAAGAAGGGTTGTTGATTCAAGTTTAGAGATATATTACTGGAAGGATTATCAGCAAAATGAAGTCGACTTTGTAGTTAAACAAGGTCCAAAGATTAAAACATTAATACAGGTATGCCAGAACCTCTCTGAAAATGAAACAAAAGAAAGAGAAATAAGTGCGTTAATTAAAGCAAGCAAGGAATTGAGATGTAAAGAATTAGTTATAATTAGCAGGGACGAAGAAGGAATTGAGGAATTTGAAGGCAAAAAAATTAAGTTTATTCCATTGTGGAAATGGCTTTTAACAGATAATAACTAAAAGTTTAGTCGGTAGCGGTTCTTTATTGTTCCCCAATACCCTAAGGTCTTGCTTTAGTGATAAAGCGTACATCTATTAACAGAAGAAACTTATCCATACTTCAATAAACGAGCGTCTGGTTGAGTAGATAATTATCTGACGTACGAATCAGCTTCTGTGCTTCAGTTTTCCTTTTGATGCATTATGCTCTTGGCATAGGGTTCTTCACAATCTAAATCAAAAGTGAACCTTTACGTTCCAACCAGCGTAGGGACTTTATAGGTGTAAGACTACCTCTTCGCCTGCTTCCACATGACAGTAAAATACGAACGGTAAGAATCAGCAACTTTTTGGTCTTCAATGACAAACCCCACAGGATCAGTCGACCATGAGATGATTGCCACTTTATTCTCATAGACAAGCGTTGAAATAAGCGTAATATACTCCTCTGGAAGAAAACGTCTGTCTGCATGCTCAAGAATATTTCTGCCGCGTGCTTTCTCACCTATCAGCAGCCTACATTTAATTTTCTTTTTTATCACAGCATTTTGAAAGTGAGTAAAGAATGGATCCATGATTTCTTTGAACTTCCCGCTTGAGCCAAACGCCCAATATTCTTTATGCCTCAAAATGTCCTCGAAGATTGACTTAATTCCTCTTTTTCCCCGATAGACTGCTGCCTCCGGTTTTTCCTGCATTGATTTGAATTGAGCAGTTAATGAAGGAAGAAAGTTTTGCACTTCTTTCTCTTTTTCCTCCGCGCGTTGTTTTTCTTCCCGAGCAAGTTCAAGTAATTTCTGCGGCGTTTCAATCTGGAAATACTTACGATTTTCCTTCATGACATAGGAAACAAGACCTTTTTCAATCAAGCGTTCGAGTGCATCATAACCATGACTTCTGTTTATCTGTGCATATTTTGTAATATTCCCAGCAAGCGATGAGCCAAGCGCAAGGAGCGCACGATAGACTTTTATTTCACTTGGATTTAATCCTAATTTTTGCAGCGTTGTTTCTATTTCTTCCATATTTTTTGTAGCTATAAGAGCTATTTAAAACTTCCTAATGGTTGTTGGTAGTGCCAACAACAAAGAGTTAAGTAGACAAGAGCAAGTGCGATTTTATGGACAGAGAAGATTTGCCAAGACTTGAAGAGCAATTAGTGAGCCATCTTAATAGAGACTATATTATTGGTAAGAAAGTGATTCATTTTACAACTTCCACGATAAAAAAACATATTCTCCCTTATGCAGCTTCCGACTTACCGCAATGCACGCGCGTTTCTTTTAAATATGGCGAGCACTATCTTGCGAAAGTGCGAGGTGCTCTAGGATTTGACAGCCTATTGAAGCAATTCTTCTTTCAACCCGTGCGCGTAGAGAGATCGGGCTCAGACCTTACTTCATTTGAAGAAGAATCTGTATGCAGTATTCTGAAAAGCGAGTTGTCCAATGGAGACTTTCACATTCTCGATCATGTTGCAACAGGTATCATCGTCAAGAATAATGCCGTAGTAATCGACAAATCAGCAGGAAATTGTGTTATTACTTCTGATGAGTCGTGTGGAGGATACATTGTCCGCGAACTTGAGCCTTATGATCTTCTTCATTCACAGCTTGATAATGCTGAAGAACTGCGTGTTTCCTATCAGAAACATCTTAATGCATTTGTCTCTTTTCTCAGAGGAAGTTATCACGACTACAATATTTCTATCATGAGGAATGCACGACCATCACAGAATGAGCTTCACGCAATGCTGAAGATGATTCTTCTCAAGAAAAAAGACAAACGTGGAGAGCTTTTCATCGGTGATTTAGACAATCTGCTCATTGAAAGGAGATACGATTAATAAACACATGGATTATTTAGAAAAAAGAATGCTTATGCCAGGGCTTTTATTAGCGGTTGGATTTTTCGTAGTGGGCGAGGTCAGGGAGATTTATCACGAGAAGACGCATCACTGTATCCCAAAAAACCAACAAGTCGAACGTGAATGCATGTCTCCTGCAAAAATTCGCTTCGAATTCCTTGATTTAGACGGAAACAACACGAATGAATTTTTACTCAATTACAAGGGTGCGCGATATCTCTTCAAAACGAATGAGCTTGGAGAGCCTTGCTTTCAAAGATATGACTTAGTTCCTCGCTCTCGTTAAAGCTCTGTACAAAACTTTAAATCCCCTCTTCTCTCCTCTTTGTCATGGATCAGGCACTTTTGCAGGAAGCAGCTCGTCTTGAACAATTTGCGCGTGAGCTCGAGGAGCATGATGAATTCCTCACGCGGCAGATTTCAGAGCTTGAGCAATTCCAGATGTCTATGAAATCATTCATGGCAAGTTCTGAGAAACGTATACTCGCGCCGCTTGGCAAGGGAGTATATTGTAAGACAGACATTGTTGAGCGTAAACTCTTTGTGGAAGTAGGAGCAAATATAATTGTGAGAAAAACATCAGAGGATTTATCAGCAGTCATAGATGCTCAGCTTGAGAGGTTAAAGGTATCTCAGGTACATCTAACTGCACAAATTGGTCTCTGCACACAGAAACTGCAGGAGCTCATGCAGATACTTGAAAAGCAGCATCAGGCAGATATGGATGATTAGGTTAATTGGATTCCTGTTTTCCTAATCATCCAGACAGAGAATTTGGTACAAAAAGTAACACAATTAACCAAATTCTCTGTAATACCCATTGATTGCTCAAACTGCCTGCTACGATTCCCTCGCAGTTTGAGGCCTCGAGAATCTTGGGCTTTGATTCTAGACGGCGCTCAGGAATTTTGTTCCTGACGCTTAAAGAATACCCCGCAGCTTGCTGTGGGGTTCTTCACTTGTAAAATTTTTTTTAATTACTTCAAAGATGTAACATTTAGAGGTAATTTAATTTTGACGGCAAACTATATAAGCCGCGGCTTATTCAAAGTATAATAATTACAAGGTGATAAATGTTAGAGATGCTCATAAATCCACAAAAGGCCGAGCGGCGTCCATGGGAATTATTTTTCGTTGGTCTGTTTTATGCCGCTATCTCAATCTTATTTGTCGAAGGAATATTTGCCCGCGACCCTGTGCTTTCAAAATATTCAGGAGTACTTCTTGTTATGTTTACAGTAATGTTTTCAATGCCTTTTGTTTATTATACAATCAAGCTTGAAGAAGGCAAGATTACACCTCGCCGCGGCACAATAGCACTTCTTCGCGAGCATAAGAAAGCAATTATTGTTTTCCTCTGGCTCTTTTTAGGTTTCGTTGTCGCATACTCTTTAGGCTATATGATATTCTCATCTGAGCATAGTTTCACAGCACAAATAGAAACTTACTGTGTCATCAATCGCCCGACCAATGTAGAAGACTGCGTTGCACAATATGGATTTAATAAAGGTAACGCAGTTACAGGCTCAGCAACAAGTACAGAGCGCCTCTACTTGATTTTCACAAATAATATCTACGTCCTGATTTTCACTCTTGTTTTCTCACTTATATTCGGAGCTGGCGTGATTTTTATTCTTGCATGGAACGCAAGCGTTATCGCCGCGGCCATAGGGATATTCACAAAATCAGCCACTTCTTGTTTGCACGCAGGTCTGATTAGATATCTTATTCACGGCATTCCTGAGATTGGCTCGTATTTTATTGTTGCACTTGCAGGAGGCATGGTGTCAGTTGCAGTCATTAAGCATGAGGCAGGCACGGCTAAATTCTGGGAAGTCTTGCAAGATTCTCTTAATCTTATAATACTTGCAATCATAGTTCTTTTCATCGCCTCTCTTATGGAAATCTACTTAACTCCTTTTGTCTTAGACATTTTTAATGAGGTTAATCCCTCCTGCTTCTGATTGACTACACCCCAAAATAATTTATTGTATAGAGAGCTTTGAATAACCCTCCAATTTTGATGTCCTTCGAGGGTCGTCAGAAATTTTGTTCCTAACGCTTAAAGAATACCTCTCATCTTGCTGCGACTGGGATTCTTTATTTCAAACTGGGTGTAATACCCCATCAGCTTGCTGCGCCAGTTTGAAATTAGAGATTTCCGTCTCGAAGCCGAGCGTAATACCCCATCAGCTTGCTGTGGAGATAGCGAAGGCTTAGGAAATCTCTTTATTTTGCTGATTCTTTATGAACTCGTAAGCTAACGATATGACTTCTGTCTCTTTGCCCTTGGAGCAGAATCTCCGGGCTTGGAAGCTTCTTTTCTACGGGCGTCTGGAACAATTATATTTCGGTCATACGCAATGTACGCTTTCTTGAGAACTTCTGAACCTGATATGAAAACCAGCGTTCGCGCCAAAGCCAGGCGGGCTGCCTGAATCTGAGCTTCTTTCCCGCCGCCTCTTGTAGTAATATAGAAATCATGAGATACCCCCTCGCCCAGCTCTTGTTCATATATGCGAAGAGGCTCTGCAAGTGCCAGTTTATGAAATAATGTCATCTCATTATATGGCAAACCATTGAAGAAAATGTTGCCTTTACCTTCCTTGATACGAAGCTTTGCTACTGCTGTCTTTCTCTTGCCTGAAATAATTGTTGAGAGTAATTTATCTGCCATCATATCACTTTTGACAGCTCTGAGAGCTGTATGGTTTGATTCTTCTTTGGACGGAGCAGTGTAATCTTCTTAGCAGATTCATATTCTGCAGGAACCGCGGCATAACAACGAATACGCTTAAAAGCATCAAGACCGCGACCTTGCCTATAAGAGAGCATACCTCGAATTGTACGCTTGAGCATCTTCTCAGTATTCTTGCGAGGTACGAATGGACCTTTGAGGCTATGACCCCCGCGCCTTGTTGCGTGACTCCACTCTGCAACTATATTTGCGCGATTGCCTGCGATTATAACCCTGTCACAGTTAACTACAATGACTTTCTTGCCGAGAAGAGATTGCTTGGCTACGTAGCTTGCAAGACGACCAAGAATTGCTCCTGAACCGTCAATCACGACCTCTATCATAATACTTTCACTCCATTTGCTTTAGGATTCTTGGTTATCTCTTCTAGAACAGATACTGTTTCAGATTTTGTTTTCTTAAGCTTGTCAATAGCGCTTCCTGAGAAACTTAATGCGCAGAGGCGTACTTTTTTAGTTATCTCTCCGCTGCTCAGCACTTTGCCCAAAATAATAAGAGTATCTCCGGTAGTTGTAATCTTCTCAATCCTATTGAGATTTACAGAACTATACTGGCGCGTTGCTGCAGAGAGTCTCTGCGCAACTTTATGCCATGTTTTACTCTTTGTTTTTAAAGCTGCCGCAATTGTGTCTTTAACTAAGGTATTTGTCTTGTTTACCATTCTTGACTTAATATGTGTTCGGCTAATCATTCTAGTCTGGATATACAATGATATTTAAATCTATCATTTCCGCAAAGCTTTTATACCTTAGTGTGTATAAGTATGTAGTGCAGGAAATCTAGATGAAGAAACAAAAGATACGTGTGAACATAACAGTAGATGCAGAAACACTTGAGAAAGCAAAGACAAAGCTGCGCCTATTTGGCGGGAAAATCAGCACACTTTTTGACGCTTATCTCCGCGACTTCGTCGCTTCAATGGAAAAGAACTATGGAGCAGAGCAAAAAGTCTTGCAGCAGAAGATAAAAGAGCTTGAGATGAGAATAGGAAGGCTTGAAGGAAATTGAGATACGGAAGGGAGCTAGTCCCATAAAAAGGTTTGTAATTTATATGTTCCATAGTAAATATAGAGGACTTTGAAACTGAGAAAATCTTAGATTTTCTCAGTTACCAGACAGAGAATTCTGTTTAAAAGTGGTACAATCAACAGAATTTACCATAACTTTCTGGAAGTTTTCTCACTTTATAGTAAACGCTAAAGTATAAATAGTAATCAGTATTATATGTAAAAGGTAGTGATTGACTTTATCACTTCCTGAAAAATCCTTGCCAGACTGAAAGGAAATGCAAGGTGTTACACGATACTGGAGGATGGGCACAGGCTAAGGCCAACCGAGAGGTGAAACCTGTCCAATCCAGAAATCTTCGTGTAACTAATGTTTATGTGAAGTAAACCTGTATAGTAACATTATATCGAGGGAAATAAGTTTTCGGAAGTTTTTGACAAAACATGCAACTAATGACAAAGGCATCATTGAAGATTATTTAGAGTATCTTCTAAGTGCATCAACAATTATAGGAGCTACAGTTATATCCGCGTATCTGTTTGGGATTGTATTTGAAGTTATCAGCTCTGCGTATTTGGTAATCAGAGAATCTGCCCCCTTTACAAGGAGACCGTGAATACCTATGCAGACAAGATGTTGCGCTCCCTGCTGTTTTGCCAACTTTAAAGCCCCAACAAGCGTACGTCCTGTGCTAATAATGTCATCTATGATGATGACATTCTTTTTGTAAAGATATGCCTCATCCTGACGCACTGTGATTTTAGTCGAGGAAAAACGAGTCTTCTTGAGGACAACAACATCCTGATGTAGCATCTTTGCGATTGGCCTACTCCATTGTGCGCTCTCTTCGTCTGGGCCGACTATCGTGAAGTTGTTCTTGAAACGCTTCCGAATATAGTTGGCAATAAGCTTGTTTGCACTAATGCTCTGCGCCTTGTAAGAGAATCCAGACATTTTTTTAATTCTGTGAAGATGGGGGTCAATAGTAATTATATGGTCGAAGTTGATCATAAGACGCATTATATGTTTAGATGAAAAACTATCATACTTGAAGAAATGACGGTCTTGGCGCAGGTAAGGAAAATAAGTCGCCATTAGAATAACTCTTTTTGCCCCATAATCTTTGGCGACACCCCCGGCAAGTAT
Organism: Candidatus Woesearchaeota archaeon; assembly: GCA_964554415.1. GTDB lineage: Archaea > Nanobdellota > Nanobdellia > Pacearchaeales > GW2011-AR1 > JAGVXD01. The sequence continues at coordinate 14,233 of CAZKON010000006.1, forward strand.
TGCTTCAATCAATTTATTGTCAGGATCATTGCAAAGCGAACCTATTATCACCACAGTTTTATTCTTTGGATCTTTCTTTAAAGCGAGATGGAATTCTGAATCAGGAAAATCCTCCACAAATATCTCTGTACATTCTGCTTTTAATGAACGCGCAACGTCATGCGCAATGTGCTTTGTCTCAGGAAATGTTGCAATTAGTAAACTCATATCACTCTCTTATGCTTAAAATGAACCCTGAGATATATAAATGTATCCGACATGAAGGAACAGAGAGGTTCATACTATGCGTGAAAGCGAAACCATTTAATACCTTTGTTTCATCTCATTTTGAAAGAGAAATCATGAAAAAAAATATTCTTGTCTGCATTGACCGTGACGACACTCTTATTTACGACCACAAATATTTTCTTGGGCATAACAATGACTGGAAAAAGAAAATCAGAATTCTGAAGGGAGTTGTCTCTGGCTTGAAACTATTGAACAAACTCCCAAACACTGTTCTTTACATGACATCTAATCAATCAGGAATCGCTATCTTCCAGACATTGACAATTAAGCGTGCGCGTGTTGTCTGCCAGTATGTCATAGATATGCTCAAAAAGAAAGGTGCAACCTTTAATGGATTCATCTTCTCGCAGTACGTGACACCAGAATACGTTAAGCAGCATCCACAATATAATTTCAATCCGCGTAGAGTTAAAGATGATCCCTGGGCTAAGCCGCATCCTGGGATGATTAAAGAAGCCTTAAAACGTGAGAATTGGAAACGCAACAACACGCATATCTATGTTATTGGCGACCGTGTTTCCGACGTGCAATCTGCCTTGAACATTCGCGGCTTCGGCATCCTCGTGCCTGCTACAACCGAGCCGCATCAAATTGATAAGACGCGCATCCTGATGAAACGCAATAAGAAGATTTATATCGCCAAGGATTTTCTGGATGCAGCGAGGTTTATTGTTAAGAGAGAAAGATATATTTTGTAACGAGAATAATTATTTAAAGCAAAGGCTCGTTGATTGAATATGAACTTAACCGAAGCAGAAACAAGAAAAAAACTGATTGATCCTATTTTAGAAAGAACGGGTTGGAAAGTTGGTGGGCACTATTTTAAAGAAGAAGTCAATCCAGTTAAATCAAAATTTAAAACTAAAGAGTATATTGGTCGTGAAGCAGGAATAGAACAGGGTGTGGATCGTTTCATTGATTATTTATTATTAGATGAGGATAGAAGTCCAATTGCAATAATAGAATCAAAGAAAACATCTATTAACGTTGAAAAGGGAGATATTCAAGCTAGAACTTATCGAGATGATATTGAGAAACAGATCGGTATTAAGATACCAATTTTCTTAACAAATGGACATAAGTGGCATTATGTTGACGACTTAGATAGAAGAAGACAGATTCTCTTGCCGTTTAACCAGAAGGATATTCACAGAATTATTAGTTTGATGAGTAAGAGAAAAGATCCTGCAAATGTCAAAATTAATCCAAAAATAGTTGATAGAAGAAGAGGAATTGAAGCTGTTAAGATAGTATTGGAACATTTTTCTAAAAGGCACAGTGAAGCACTTGTTAACATGGCTACAGGCACAGGGAAAACGAGAGTTGCTATGGCAATTATTGACGGACTTATAGAATCTGAGTATATACAGAAAGTTCTGTTTGTGGTAGACAGAATCTCTTTAGGTAATCAAGCAAAAGAGAAAGGATTTAAGAAATTCTTTCCAGACAGCCCTATCTGTGAGCTGAATGAAGAAGGATACTCAGATACGGCAAGATTTTATGTTTCAACTGTTCAAACCTTAATGTCTGCGCAAAGACCCAGAGGAAAATTCTATGAGAAGTTTGGAACAGGAGCATTTGATCTGATTATCTTTGATGAAGCGCATAGATCGTACTATGATAGAAACAATGATATTCTTGAATATTTTGATTGCCTAAAAATTGGATTAACTGCTACACCCTTAACTGAAGATATTAAAGATTTGAGCACATTTAGATTGTTTAATTGTGAAGAAGGTAAACCAACAGTCAAGTACGATTATTGGGATGCAGTAAATGATAAAGTTCTTGTGCCCTATGTAGCAGATATAATTGAAACAAAGATTTTATCTTTAGGAATAGAAGGCAAGAAATTAAGTAAAGAATTACAACAAGCATTAAAGGTACAAGAGCAGGCACCAGAAAAATTTCAGACTCCAGGCTCTAAGTTTGAGAAGTTATTTACAGATGAAAAAACAAATGAATTGATTATAAGAGAGTTTATTGAACGATGCTATAAATCGGACGATAATCGCCCTTGCAAAAGCATTTTCTTCTGTGCGAGTGTTAAACATGCGGAAGCTCTAGAGATTCTTTTTCAAAAACTATATCCTCTGCTAGCTAGAGATGTTAAGGTAATTACTTCCGATAAGTCAAGATATATGGATGAAGTTAAGAGATTCGAAAAAAGAGATAGCCCTAGAATAGCCTTATCAGTTGGAGTTTTAGATACTGGGATAGATATTCCAGAAATAATGAACTTAGTTTTTGTAAAGCCGGTTATTTCTCCCATTAGATTCTGGCAGATGTTAGGAAGAGGAACTAGAAATTTATCTGCTTGTGAGAATAAAGAATGGCTTCCGAGTAATAAAGAAGGACTGCATACAAAGGAAGACTTTTTGATTTTAGATTTTAAGTTTGGAGATTGGTCGAACGTTCTACAACATAAACTTAATGTATCTAAACAAAGATCCTCTGGAACAGATGCTAAAACAAGAATATTCTTAGAACAAGTTGATGCTTTAGAAAATAAACTTAGCGATAAAGAAAGAAGAGTTGTTGAAAAACAAATAATTGATACTATTAAAGGAATAGATACAGAATCTCCTCTAGTCATTGAGAAGAAAGAGATGATTAAGAAGGTAATTTCAGCCAAGTTTGACTTAAGGCAACACGTTAAGGAACTAAGGGAAGAAATAGCACCCTTAATTATATATTCTCCATCTGAAAACTCTAAAGTATATGGGTTTATTTCAAGATGTGTTAAGCTTTTTGACTATATCAAGAAAAACAGAAAAGATAAGATTGCAGATGTTCAAGGGTTTGTTATTGAGAGAGCAGATGCAATCTGGGACAAAAATCTTGATGCAATTAAGCAAAAAAGAGAGGATCTAGTAAGGATACAAAAAGATCAATTTTGGGATGAGATAACTTTCGAAGATGTTGACTTTTTAATAAGAGAAATTGCCCCACTCATGATATTCTATGAAGAAGAAAGGAAGAATATGTTGCGTATAAACGCTCCCGATATGGTTATAGATGTAAAGAGAGAAATAATGGAAAAGAAAGATGATAATGATTTCATTGACTTCATAGAAAATAATCCTTTAATGAACAAAATAAGAGAAGGCAAAGGAGTAACTGCCAAAGAGATTTTAGAAATAGAAGCTAAACTAAAACAGCTTAACTCCTCATTTACTATTGAAAACATTCAACAGACTAAAGATTTTGTCTTATTTTTAAGAGAATTAATTCAAGTTAAAGGATTACCTGATCCGCAGGAAATGATTAGATGGGAGTTTGATAAGTTCGTGGCAGATAAAAATCAACATTATAATGCTGAACAACTTAAATTCCTTAGACTTTTAGAGCAGGTTTTCATTAGAGCAAAGCGCATTGAGCTTAAAATTTTTGCAGAGCATCCTTTAGCAGATGCTCGTCCTTTGGATATGTTTACTAAAGAACAGCTTGAAGCGATAGTTGTAAGGTGTAATAAGTTAAAGTGGAAATAACATGGGAGCAAAAAAATTTGACTATTATATTTTTATTGATTATTCTGAGGATTTTATAGGATACAGCATAATAGAACTTAATAAGATTAGAGATTTATTGCCGAAGATTTCCAAAATAAAACATTATAAAGAAGTAAATCAGAAGGGATTATATCTCAAAGCCATTAATAGGACATTTAACAAGAACAATATTTTAGATTGCCTCTTGGCTCTGAAAATTAAGAAGATAAAACAAACTTTAGAGATATTTGCTGATATTGCCGAGTTTATAAAGTCTCATGAGAACTCTCTTATTTTCGTGTCTATTGATGACAAACAATCTTCAAATTTTGAAAGGTTGGTAAAAATAGTTGATTGTGATAAAGTTTTAGTTGTGAAAGAAGGAAGATTAAGAAAAGATACTATTGAACACAAATTGAGTCTGATAATAGATAATCTTCTCAATTTAGAGCGAGTGAAGAATGAATTATAAGATCATAGTTAAAGAATATAAGAGTAGACCCGTCAATCCTACTAACCACGTCAAGCGTGGGGTTCGTCAGGGTCTACCATTACAATACCCCTCTACTGGTCTATCCTGTCAACAGTGGCTGGCAGGCACCTTTCGGACTCCATTCGATAGGGATGTTATATGTAACAATATACACACGCACACATAATTTAAAAAACTTTGCATCAGAGATTAAAAAAAGCTATTAAAATAAGGGAAAAAGGTGTATACATCTTTTTAGAAAGATTTAAATAGCTTTCTGCACTATGGATTTTATGGTTTTGAAAAATCACCCATTAAGCGGAGAAGAGAGGAAGGTAGTCTCTACGCGTCTTTACCGGACAGAGTTCCTTTATTTTAAAAAGCTCTGCGATCAGGAAGGCACGACCATCAATACTAAACTAAGAGAGATGATAAGGAAGGAGATTGGGATGGAGGATGAAAAATGATGCCTCAATTTACTAATACAGAAGAGGCAAAAATTTATCTCATTAATGTTTTTAAAAAGGTAATTTCAGACATTGAACAAGCAAAAACACATCAAGAGAAAGTAAAAATTATGAAAGAGTTCGATATGACTGAATTTAATGCAGAAGAACAATTATTAAATGGTAAGAAAGTAAGAGATTACCAAGAATATCAAAAGGCAAAATCATTGGTTGATGATTTTTTTAACTGGATAGAAAAACAGAAAAAAATAAGCATTTTAAAGGCAAGTCATGAAGATAAGTTCTTTAATGAAATGCAAGGTAATAAAACTTTTATGATTGCCCTGTTAATACAAATTCTTAGCCAATTGCCAAATCAAGATTTGCAAGCGTATTTTATCTTGAATATTTTTAGAACTACCTATGAGTTAAATTTTAAGAATATGGCTTTAATATTGAATGAATATTTGAAGAAACAAAGCAAAAAGACGAGCAATTTTTATAAAATTGATACTTTAAAAGATGAGTTTTCAGATTATTCAAGAATCGATGAATTAATGAATTATTTCAGAAATGATATGCGAAATCCAGTCGCTCATGAAGACTGGTTTGTAAAGAGTGGGTGGGTTTGGACTAAAAATAAAGGTGCTGAAAAAAGACAAGATATGATGGAGATATCTAAACAAATCTACGAGTTATTCTATTTTCGTGTAGCTCTTACAACTTATATGTTGAACAGTTACAAAGATTTTGCTAAAAGCAAAGAAGCGACTCCAGAACAAGTTTCTAATTTTATTAAAGGAATAAAATTAAAGATAACGGAGATAGAAAATGGATGAAGAAATAAAACAAAAGGTTTTCCAACAGGTGATGGACATTTTTGTAAGTCCTGAAATAGAGAAAAGAAGAAAAGAAGAAAGTATTAAGGACGGCACGATTATTTCCAAAATGCAAATCGTTTTTTCTTTAGATAAGGGCGAGAATGAGATTAGATTAAATGATGAAGTTAAAGCAATTGTAAGAGGCAGAGCAACGAGAGATATACAAAAGGGAGAAGCAGTATATGAGAAAGATATAGATTCTATTGAAAACGTTGAGTTAACAGACGAAGATGTAAACTGTGGACACATTACATTGATACTCTTCAAGGGGTATTGGATAATCTCCTTTGATTTTAGATATAATAAAGAAAGAGTAAAGGCACATATTGAAGCGTCAAAAGAATTCTATGAAACTGCTGTTTGTAGCCTAGACAACAATAGACTGAGGGCATTTTATGAAAACGCATTTGCTTCTGCTGAATTATCGGCAAAAAGCGTTTTATTAACGTTGCCGGATAAAAAGATTCTAGAAGGAAAAAACCATAAAGATAGATTAAAGAAATTTAATGAGTGGGCTGAACTAGGTAATGTAAAAATGGAGTTTAGCACAACTTTATCTGGCTTGAGCGCATTACGAGATTCTGCTAGATATCTTCACTCTGATAAGTTTAAAGAAGAAGATCCTAACAAGATAAAAGATATAATTAAGGAGATGATTGATTTTGCAGAAAAATCTATAGGATAAAAATGAAACACCAAAACAATCAAACAAGTAAAAATTTTGAAGAAGTTAAACTTGGAGACTTGTTTGAATTAAAATATGGTTCTTCTCTCCCTCAAGAAAAAAGAGTTGCTGGAAAATACGATGTGTATGGGTCTAATGGAATTGTGGGTCAGCATAACCTAGCAAGTACTAAGGGAGAAACAATAATTGTAGGAAGAAAAGGATCAATAGGCAAAATAAATCTTTCTAATAAATCGTGCTTTCCTATAGACACAACTTACTATATTGATGAAACTAAAAAGCCTTGCAATTTGAAATGGCTTTATTTTATATTGAAAAAATTAAATCTTGAATCTTTAAACAGGGCGGCGGCAGTTCCGGGCTTAAATAGAAAAGATGTATATCTAAAGAGAATTTTATTACCTAAAATCTCGGAACAAGATAGAATAGTTAAGATCCTAGAAAAAGCCGAAAAGCTGAAAGAAAAAGGAGAGAAAACTAATGATTTGTTTGATGAATATTTAAAGAGTGTTTTTAATGAGATGTTTTATAATGGTGGGTTCGAGGAAGTTAAGCTAGGGGATATTTGTGAAATCAATCCTAAAAAGTCTGAAATTGAGAAAGAAGATAATAATTTAGAAGTTTCTTTTGTTCCAATGACTGATATTTCAGGACACAGTATTCATTTTAAACCCAAAGAAATACGAAGGATAAGGGAAGTGTATACGGGATATACCTACTTTAGGGAAGGGGATATTTTATTAGCTAAGGTAACTCCTTGCTTTGAAAATGGTAAATCTGGAATATGTAAGAACTTAAAAAATAGAATCGGGTTTGGCTCAAGCGAATATCACGTATTACGCCCAACAAAAAATATTTTGCCAGAACTTGTTTACCATATTATTTCCAGTGAAACTTTTATTAAATTAGGCGAAAAACAATTAACTGGAACTGCGGGGCTTAGAAGATTGCCAAAATATTTTGTTGATAATTTTAAGATCCCCCTCCCCCCTATTCCAATTCAGCAAAAATTTTCAGATATTGCTGAGCAAGTTGAAGAGATGAAAGAGAATACTAAAAAAACTAAAGGTAACTCTGATGAATTATTTAATTCTTTGATGCAAAAGGCTTTTAGAGGGGAATTATAATATGGATAATAAAGAAAGAGACTTCTTTGATAAGATAAGGGACTTAAATGGGAAACATGGAACAATTGAACTGTCTGATAAAGATAGAGCTAAGTTTGTTAGAGGAGAAGAAGAGTATATTAATCGAGAATATGAAAAAAGAGATAATTATATTTGGTTTTTGGCTGGTATTGGGATAGGAATTTTAGGCAATTTTGTTGTGAATCTATTCTATGATTGGGTAAAGAGTTTAGGCGGTTGGCAATTTGGTCTATTGAGTTTTGCACTTGTTCTGCTCTTTCTTATGATTTCTTATATCTTATTTGATCAATTAAAAGAACACAACAATAACTTAAATCATTCATACGCTCAAAGAAATATGTGGGCAAAAGCTAAAAGTATTAATGTAGGACCTCCAACAAAAGCATATTATAGTCTTGAAGAACTAAAGGAAGACATGAAAAATTCTAAAAAGGAGCCTTCCCAATCATAACGATGTTACACACAGAACTAAAATCAAAAATAAGAAAGCTATGGGATAAATTCTGGAGCGGAGGGATTAGCAACCCGCTTCAAGCAATCGAACAAATATCCTATTTGATCTTTATGAAAAAACTGGAAGATAAAGATGTTCTTGATGAGCAGAACGCAACCTTAAAAGGAATTAAGTTTAAGTCTATATTTGAAGGACACGAGAATTGCAGATGGTCTGAATGGAGTGAATACCCCTCTGACAAAATTCTTGCTCATGTTAGAGACGTTGTATTCCTATTTATGAGGGGCTTAGGTGGAGAAAATTCTCATTATAATAATTATATGAAAGATGCAACTTTCTCTTTGCCAACTGCATCGCTTCTAATTGAAGCTGTAAACATCATTAATGACTTGCATATCAAAGAACAAAATCAAGATGCTCAAGGGGACATTTACGAGTATCTTCTATCTGAATTAACCACGGCTGGAAAGAATGGGCAATTTAGAACTCCAAGACATATAATCAAAATGATGGTTAAGCTTGCAAAACCAGAATTAGGTGATAGAATACTTGATCCTGCTTGCGGAACAGCAGGGTTTTTGGTAAATGCTTATGAGCATATTATTAAAAATAATCAAAAAACAGGAGTAAGCATATTAACGCCTCAGCAAAAGAAAATCTTAGACGAGGAATCGCTATATGGTTATGACATTGATCGAACAATGGTCAGAATTGCAGTTATGAATTTAATGATGCATGGAATTACAAATCCAAATATCGTTGGGGAAGATACCCTATCAAAAAGATATAATGAAAAAGGCGTTTATGATGTTATCCTAGCAAATCCTCCTTTCAAGGGTTCCATAAATGAAAGCGAAAAGTCTGATGAACTTACGATAAGTACAAGTAAAACAGAATTATTATTCTTAGAATTAATGTATAACTGTCTATCTATTGGAGGAAGATGTGTAGTTATAGTTCCAGACGGAGTTTTATTTGGCAATTCAAACTCTCACAAATCAATAAGAAGGCTTTTGTTAGAAAAATGTAGACTTGATGCAATAATTTCCATGCCTTCAGGAATATTCAAGCCCTATGCAGGGGTTTCTACAGCTGTTTTGTTCTTTACAAAAGGTGAGCCAACAGAAAAGGTTTGGTTTTATGATATGGAAGCAGATGGTTTTAGTCTAGATGATAAACGAAATGAAATAAAAGAGAATGATATTCCAGATATTTTAGAAAGGTTTGAAAAGAGAAGCAAAGAAGATAATAAGGATATTTCTAAAAAATCTTTCTTTGTTTCGATTGATGAAATAAAAGCTAACGAATGGGATTTATCAATTAATAAATACAGGAAAGAAAAGCATGAAGAGATAACTTATAGAGATAGTAAGGAAATTATTAAAGAAGCCAAGAAAGAGGTTAAGGAACTCTTAGAAGGTTTTGATGAACTTGAAGAGTTAGTATAATTAAGATTGTGTCTATTTTCTGCCTTCCCTAAATTTCTTCTCCAGTAACCGCAGTACAGTTCTGGGATTCTCTGCATCAGCAATAAAGCTTCCTGAATTAACTGCATCTACGCCTGCAGCAGCTAATTCTCCGATGTTATCTGCGTTCACGCCACCGTCAACCTGTACCCATAATCTCGGCTTCATTTTTTTAAGAGTAATAATACGACGAGCAGTGTTTGGTTCAAGTCCCTGGTGCTCTTTTCCAGGATGCACGCCCATGACAAGTATTTCATCTATCACGTCCATAAAAGCTCCAAGCTCTTCCATAGAAGTATCAGGATTTATTGCAAGCATAGGTTGAGTGTTTGTCGCCCTGATACGGTGGATAAGGTCAAGGCCGCGTTCATGATTTTTTATTGCTTCTATGTGCACAATAATCTTTATGAATCCTTTTTTCGCAATTTCTGTAATCCATTTCTCAGGATGTGCAACCATCAAGTGTGCTTCAAAGGCAATTTTATACTCTTTCAATTCAGGAACAATAGACAGGGGCATTGACATTTCTGAAACCAAGACTCCGTCCATAAAATCAATTTGCAGTGCAGGAGCAATCTTAACTAATTTAGCAAACCTTGTCTTAAATTCTACTGGAGAATTGGCAAAAACTGTTGGTATTACAGAATGTTTCATTATCATCTCCTCTTTGTCTCATACATAGCAATTTCTTTGATTCTGCGCACATGCCTTCTTTCTCTGCTGAAAGGTGTTTTAAGCCACGTTAAAACAATCTTTTTCATTTTTACAGGTGAAAGATACCATTCTGACAATCCAAGAACATTCGCGTCATTGTGCAGCCGAGACATCTTCGCGAGTTGCACATTAGTCATAGTAACCGCCCTAATCCCGCACACTTTATTCGCTGCAATCGCAACACCTTCCCCACTGCCGCACACGATGATGCCCTTTGCTCCTGAACCAGATGCAACAGCAGTCGCTACAGCAAACGCAGCTTCAGGATAATCGTCTCCTTCATATTTCACTGGAGATAAGTCTTCATAGGAAATTTTCTTCTTATCTAAATATTTCTTCAAATTCTCCTTCGCCTCAAAACCTGCATGGTCGCTGCCCAGAAAAACCTTTCTGCTCTTTTTCATACTTCATCAACGGAAGAGAGATTTATAATGGTTTCTACACCTATGACTTCAACTCATCATTAAGATTTTTGATGAGAGGAGTTTTAGTCCCTCGGCTAATTGCAAAAATCGCCTTTTGATATGCGTGCTTGAGTCGTGGTAAAACTCTATCTGATTCCAATGCTTGATGATATCTTCCTTTTTTACACAATGCGCAGGCTTTTTGCAATTCAGCAGCTAGTGCTGTTTCTTGAATTTTATTCAGAGCATCAAGCGATTCCTGTCGATTTGGAATGCGATGTAATGCTGCTACACGAGCGCCGCGACTTCTTTCAGAAACTTTTCAGGATTCTGCGTGTTTGCCACAGCGGAAGAGACAAGAACTCCTCTGCATCCCATCGTGAGCGCTTTTGCAACATCTGCGCCAGTCGTGATGCCTGCGCCGCACAGAGGTATACTCTCGCTTTCTTTCAGAAGCGCAGCAAATTTTGTCAAAAGCGCAGTGTCATATTCAGTAATACTCTTTCCAGTTGAGATTAACTTTTTATCCTCAAACGCAATCGCATACGGCTTAAGAGGTAACAACTGTCTAACTGCGGCAAGTGTGCTTGCGCACACTACAAGTTTCAAGCCAACTTCATTAGCTCTTTTGATAGTTTTCTTAATGTCTGCAAGTGGAAGCTGATGTTCTGAATGATTCAACAGACTGCCTGCTGCACCTGCGCCAATAAGGTGCTCGGCAATCACTGAACCTGTGCTACGACCAACTTCCTGATAATCAACATGCTGAACCCAAACAGAAAGAGTTGTGTTTTTTATTAGCTGAACTAAATCAAGAAAAGGTACTGACACAATCGCCTTGCTGTAATAAATCTCAATCTTTCGCACTAAATCAAGAGCCTGCGCCCCCGAGACATAGTTTTTAAAGTTAATAATTATCATAATTCACCCATAAAAATAAGAGAAATTGAAGGATATAAAGCTTTCCAGACGCTTGGGTATGAAACATTGTTATAGCGAATAACTTTAATTTTTGCAGTTGTTTTGTTATTCGCTAGATAGGAAACCTCAAGGATTTGCTAATGCCAAGAATTGGCAAATTCTTGACATCTGCTGATTCTTGAACGCATCCAAGAACCTCTGGTTCTTGGTGTTTCGAAGTCCTCAATAATCAAACTCCGTTTTTTGTACAAGCGCATGTTCTCTATCAACAACAGAATAGCCCCTCACTAAAAATTCATCCAAGATTCTGCTTGGCAAGCCATGCTCCATTGGCATCGTCAATACTTCGACAACTCGATAATAAAACTGAACAACTTCACGATGCCTTCCTTTAGCAATACCAATAGCGCCATAATCTTCAAAAACTCTCCGGTCAGCTATTCTGCAAAAAGCGAGCTGATGTGGCACGCCTCCAAAAAACAAATGGCTTTCTCTATCCGCGGAGCGCCCTATTTTAAGAAAAGGAATAGTGTTTTTCTTAAGCCAGTTGTCAAGAGTATCTTTTTCATCGCATGCTCTCTTCTGACTATACATAGTTGTTACATTACCTTTATTCGGGGGCAAGGTTCCAATTCTCAACTGAAAAGTTGGAGAAACAAAATAGTGAGTTAACACGTTAGAGTTATCTCCAAAGTGAATAATTGCTTCAGAAATTGCTGGAGGCAATTTTGTGTTAGGCATAATCTTCATTCACATGCAAGGTACATAAAGATTTATATACTAAAATTTTAAGCATTTCCTAAGCTCTTAATCACATCTGCGCGTGTTATAATTCCCGCAAGCTTTCCTTTCTCAAGCACAAGAACGCAGGCATACCACTGAAGCATCTGTCGCACCGCCGAGAGTGGCGTATTTGCTGCGACGAACGGCGGCGTTTCTTCCATAATTTCTTCGATGCGCAGACGCGGCAATTCCTCCATGTCCTTTTTCAAAAAAGAGGATTCATACACAATGCCAAGTATCTTCTCACCACGTACAACAGGAACCTGAGAGATGCCATATTTTCTCATCAATGCAACTGCTTTTGGAGCACTTTCATCAGGATGCATCTTAAACACTTTTCTCGTCATGACTTCTATTGCCTTCTTTTCCTCATGGTGCGTCAGCGCCTGCAGCGCTTTCTCAATTTGTTGCACTTTTGAGTATGCAGGATCCAGCCTGCCCGACTCAATCTTCGCGACCATGCTCTGACTCACTCCCGCAGCACGCGCAAACGAGTGCTGCGTCAATCCTATCTGCCTGCGGATTTTCTTTAGTTGAGATAACTCAAAGACCATTATTTTTTACCTCCTTTGCTTCCTTCCCTGATTGCTTCCATCTATAAAAACAGCTACTTTCTCCATTTTTTTATCATCCATAGAGACAGCCGTCCCAGCAAGTTAAAAAATAGCAAAGATAAAAATCATAAAACCCAGGGTTGCAGTGCAAGCCTGGGGGGTTTATACTTATTATTGTCATGTAGATTTTATAAACCTTTCTTTTATTTAAATATTCCTATAAGAATATTTTTGTCAAGAATTCTTATATAAAGAATAAACAATTATCTCTAATGAACACTTCAATTCAGACTGAAACTATCTTTGTCCATGCAGGAGAAAAACACTATTCAGAAACAGGCTCTCTCGCCACTACGCTTATAAGAACAAAAACCTATCGGCAGAAATTCGGCGTAAAATCAAAGTGGGAATATTCAAGAGGACAGAATCCTACACGTGCACATCTCGAAGAGAAACTTGCCGCTCTTGAAGGTGGAGGATATGCTGCTACATTTGCTTCAGGTCTTGCCGCAGAAACAATGCTCTTTTTGACGCTCAAGCCGGAAGATAACACTATCATTCTTCGAGAGATATCCTTGGTGCATTGGAAGAAGGTCTTCAGCAGATTTGACAAAGCATCGGCACGTATTTATAGAAGCAATAGCATATATTTACATGGAACTAAAAGACAGCATCATTTTGCTTGAAAGAATACCCAGTGAACTCGACCGATTCGCAATAGAGTTTCTCACGATTCTGCAAAAGTATGTCGACTACGTTGTTATCTCCGGATATGTCTCAATTCTTCTCGGAAGAACTCGTGCTACTGATGACATCGATGTCTTCATTAAAAAAATACTTAAAGAAAAATTTGTGGAACTTTATCAAGAGCTACAAGATAAGGGTTTCTGGTGCCTGAATGCAGAGAGCGAAAACGAGATTTTTAACTATTTAGAAGAAGGGCTAGCGATCAGATTTGCAAAAAAAGGAAAGAGTGCTCCCAATTTCGAAATAAAATTTCCTAAAGATGCGCTTGACGAAGAGACATTCAGCAATTTCATTCGTGCCAAACTTTTAATAGGAGAGATTAAAATTTCTTCTCTTGAAAGGCAGATTGCTTTTAAGCGGTATTACCTCGGATCCGATAAAGACTGCGAAGATGCTCTACACATTGAAGAGCTCTTCAAAGGGAAAATCGACTACGAAAGAGTTAATAAATATAAAGAGCTTATTGAGCAGAGGAAGAAACGCTATGGAACAAGAGAATAAAGAAAGAATGTTCATGAAACCGGGAAAGACGAATCAGGAAGATAGAGAGAACTTTATCAAATACTGGGCAGCCTATATGAAATCAGTCTCTGATAAAGAATGGAGTGAGCAGCAAAATGTTATTATTAACTCACAATTACAGGGAGTAGATCACACTGCTTATTTGGCTGTGAAAAAAATTCGTTCTCGTGAACAATGAACATCCCAAATATAGATATCGCTGAACTGAGAAAGATACAGGAAGAAAATGTCAAGAACTCTGTAAAGTACAGAGAATGCTTGAGTTCTTGATCACACTCGAGAACGTGAAGGTTCTCGATGCCTCAAAGAAAGACTTGCCTTCATTGAGCAGTATGTTGCCTGGCTAAAGCGAACGCCAAATAAGGAATGGAGCGCGCAGCGCAGGGCTTTGACGGAAAAGATAGGCCTATCAGATAAGTGTTCAAGAGAATTGAGATAAACCACCCCTTTCCAAATATTCCTAAAGGAATATTTTTGTCAAGAAAATATTAATACTTCTTTGGACAGCAGTATAAGTATGACAAACCAAAACAACCATCGCCTACCCAACTACGAAGACCGCTCGCGCTACGAGCTTGTTAGAGCAGCAAGCGCGCTCCTGCGCGCTGCCGGCTTAAGCATCCGCGGTCGTCCTCTGCAAGTCGAAGACTGGCAACAATACCAGTTTGAAACAAGAATGCAGCTCGGAGCGTATTGCAGCAATAACGCAAGGAGGAGACGATGAGCACCACAATTAAAACCGCTCTCGGAGAATTTGACAAGGGGAAATTCAAAGACTTGCTTGCTATCAGGCAGAGTGCACTTATAGGATTTCGCAGATATCATGAATCCTATCAATTTATTGAGGTAACTCCTTCTTCTCTTGTCAATATCGCTGGCTCATGTGAAAATCCTTACGCTTCATTTAAAGTCAATTATTACGGCAGAGAAGCACATCTTTCACAAAGCGCCCAGCTTCAGCTTGAAGCGTTGCTCTTACGCAGACTAGGTAACAATTTCTTTACTGTTAATAACAGCTTCCGAGAAGAGCACTACGATGACCCAGAATCAGCAGGAAGACGCTTGTCAGAATTTACTCTTATAGAAGCAGAAACTTCTCGCCTTTTTTTACCTAAAGAACAAAAAACACCTGATGAAGCTCTTCGTAATCTAATAAGTTTTGCAGGAGGAGCAATCCATATGGCATTAAGTTATGTTCTTCTCGAGAATTCTCCTGAATTTATGGAGAGTAAAGAAGCAATCACTTCTTCACAAAAAAATATCTGGAAGCATCTTTATCGTACTCTGGAAGAAACAAGTTCCAGTTTCGAGACAATTACATATGATGATGCACTAGAAATCCTCAATAATAAAGGTGGGAGCTACAAGTTTGGAGATGATTTAGGCATTAAAGAAGAACGTAAAATTCTCGCACATTTTGATAATATGCCAGTTGCAGTCATCCATCATCCTGCTTCTCTTAAATTCTTCAACATCAAAAGAACACCTGATGGACAACACACGTATAGCTTTGACATTCTGTTGCCACCATTAGGAGAAACAGTGGGGGGAGGTTTGCGGGAAGAAAATAAGGAAAAGATTAAGCAGCAATTATTGGAATCTAAAGTTGCTTCATATATCTTAGAGAAAAAGCAAGATCCCTTGCAGGTTTTTGGAGAATATCTCTCGCTCTTCGAGCAGGAAGAACCATTAATACGTGGAGGATACGGCATTGGCTTTGAGCGTTTTATCGGCTTCCTGCTCAACAGCAATGACATTCTGAATACAATTGCGTATCGGACGTTGAGACCAGAAGGAGATAAAGTATGACGCGCTTCGAATGCACGCTGTTCAAGTTCGAACACGGGAAAGCAACGCCCTACACTCTTTCGCTTGAAGAAATAGCGGCGAACGAGCGCGAAGGAAAAAAATTGCTGGGAACAGCAGCAGGTCGCGATATATGGCACTGTCTTCATCTCGGTGCGCGGCATGGTGAAAAGGAATTTTTACACCAAATAAAATGGTATTATATTAATCCCGAAGAGAACGAGTTTGTTCAAGAGATGCGTCAAAGAGAACAGGAAACAATAGTCGTTGAGTTCTACGGAGAAAAACGATGAGGTTTTATAAGTATCAAGACTGCGTCTATCATTCCCGCTCAGAGGCGGCTATTTCCATTCTTTTACAGCAGTACACATCATACAGACCTCGTGAAGGAGAAACACTTCATGTGAAAAGCATTGATTTCCTTCTGGAAGACCTGCTTATAGAATGGCATCCCAATTGGAAAAACTCTGATTCATCACGTTATAAAAGCAAAAAGCGCAACGTGATACAACAATTACCTGCTTTAAAAGATAAAAATCTTGTCTTTCTCGAGACTCTGAAAGATTTTTACAATGAGATAATACTTCGGTATTGTTCACCGCAGCCGTCATGGGGATCGTTTGCTCAATCATGGAATCGCGCCTTGCGCTTGCCCAAGCAAGTCTTTTACAAAGATCACATACAATGAGAAAAATAAAATGGCACAACCTCGCCCCCTCATTGTGCCGCCAACGCCTAATCATCGAAGCAACAACCGAAACAATCGTAAAACCAAGAGCAATCAGTTCTTATCTCTCTACTCTCGCAAGAGTCACCGATATGCAAATCATCTCCGGTCCATTTGCATACAGCGCACACGAATGCGGCTACGGTGGTTGGGTGCACTGGAGGACAAGCGGGGCACATGTGTACAGCTATCCTACAAATCCTCCGCTTCTCACCATAGATACTTACACTTGCAAACCCTTTTCGTTAGAAAAAGCAGTAGACTTTACGCAGAGGTTTTTCAACACGAAAGAGATAGTTTGGAAAGAAATCAAAGTCTGAAAGAAGAGAGATTGCATAGAAGTTATTGCGTTTTCCTCTTTGCAAGGTCTTCAGGAGTATATGATACACTGACAATCCTCTTTCTTGCCAAAAAAGCGTTGGAAAGGTTCATTTTCTTTCTCTCCTGTATTCAAAATGAGTTTTTCTCTCGCATACAAAAGTATCTAGCATTATAATACTTTCCTCGCCGCAATCCCTGCAACATAACCGAGACTATGTCCCATCAGCGCAGATAAAGATAATCCTAACGTAGCTTCTCCGAGTTTCGTTGGCAATCTTTGACGAGGATACTCTCTTTGAAGCAGAGCATCTGTATATCCTGCAACTGCAGAAATCCCAAAAGCTGTAAGTTCAACAATGTCTGCTCTTCCAATCGTTTCTCCATTTCCTGCATATGGCATTCCCTCAATGCCTCTGTAAAATCCAAAGCCTGCTCCGACTGCAAGCGTTCCAAAAGCAACCATCGCGCCCGCACATTTTCTTGCAAGAGAAAATCGTTTGTCTCTCACATTTCTTTCATACGAGGTTAATTTTATCCCTGCTCGATATTCCTGTATTTCCTTTGCCTCTTTCATCAGTTTGACACTCCCTTCCAATCCTCCATACTCTTGAGGGGAGATATCTCGTAGAGAAAGCATTGTGTCAATCAATGATTCTTTTTTCGATGAAGGCCTTGCTTCTCCTACTTTAATGGTTGGCCCTTCGAGTTCCTGACAAAGATTCTTCCAGTCGCTATACAAACCTTTCAAATGAGTATCAAGCTGTTCGCGCTCATTCCTCCAAGTACAAACAACACGGAATTTGTGAGTATAGTCAAACTCTGCCTTCTCAAAATATTCTCGTGCCTTGGTCACATTATATAGTGCAGATTTTGAGAATCTACGCACTTCTTTCCGATGCGATGCTCTTGCGAGTGCATCAATCTCTGCAAAGGTCTCTTGTGCCTTGAGCATACCTTCATAATTCTGCTGCGACAACTGTTCATTTGCTCTAACACAGAGCTGCTTCATCTCTTTTACAGATTCAGATTTCATTTTCCTGCCTCTCTGCCAAAGAAATCTTCCTTCACAGTCTGAAAAAAACCCTCGCCGCTTCCCGCGCCTCTATAAAGAACATTTGAACAATAAAAAGCTCCCCCTATTGTAGCGAAAATAGCGCCCACAACAAGCATAGTTCCAACAAATTTGCTCGAGAAAATGTCCAGGATAACTTCGCCTGTCGATTCTTTGTGATATCTATTACCTGAAAGATTTTTAAATTGTGTGTCTTTAGTACAGGTTTGCGCCCGATAAATATTCATGCCTGTCTTTCTAAAATAGTCTTCAATTAAAGTGAAATCTTTTAATCTTCCCTCAAAAAGAAGATGAAATTCACGGGCATATCTTTTAAACATTCTGCCTGTGTTAATATCATGATAATCTGCAGCAAGGAGCTGATAGTTTCCTGTTTCTGTTAATAGTAAAGGCAATTCTTCTCCCTGCCCAATGTCTCCAAGCATTTTATCGGTTGTGTTGCTTTCAGTAATGCACCAATCTATTTTTCTTTCCAGATCTCCAATAGTGATGTTCTTAGGAACTCCTACGATGTAAAATCTTCTCACAACTTCAGAAACAGACTCTGCCGTTCCGTTCATCTCCCATGTTCTCCCTCACCTTGTACTCTTCCTAAAACCGCATCCAAATCTCTTTCAGCTTCTCTCTGCTTCTTGCTAATCGCATAAGAAGGAGAGACAAAATCACAGCACTCATGCCTTGACAGCGAAGATGTTCCAATAAGAATCGAATTCGAACTCCGCTGTTGAATTAGATGCACTAAGCCATAGCCAACATTCGCAAGTTGTGCCGAAAACAGGTCAAAATTCTCATTTTCAAGATTGCCTGTTGGCTGAATAGGTATACGATGGTCTAACAAGATAAGATCGTACTGATTCTGCGTGAGAAGTTCAGATGCTTCGCTGTAGCATGTCGCGGTTTTCCTGCGCTCCGGAGCGTACGTCGTATCATAACGTGGCATGACGATGTCTACTGCGTGCTCCAGCGCTTCTCTTGGTGCCTGCTGGTCTTCAACGATGAGTATTCTTGAGAGGTTCATTGTTTCTTTCTCCTTAAGAAAATCTCAGATAAGGAACTACATAGATTTTAACCCTGATATGTAAGGGCGTTCTTTGAAGGAAAGATACAAATAGTTGGTCTCATTAAAAAATCAATGAAAAGAAAGAGGGCGGTAGGCATTCTCGAAGAAGACAAAACTCCACAGTTTGAAATGAAACTTGCCAAGAAGACTGGAGGAAAATGGACAGAACTACCTTCTGAAAGACACACGACCAGTGCTGTCCACTATGAAGGAGATTTGAGAAAGATTACTGAAGAAAAGCCCTACTCGCTTCTTCATACACATCCTAAAATTGAGCCCGATACCAAAGTAAAAGATGCATCTTTCTTAATAGATGAAGAGTTTCTTAGGAATCACCGCACAATGGGGGCCAGTGGTAAACTGGAAGTTGATGAAAATGCCACTCATGAACTTATTCATGGATTAAGAGAAGGAACTACACTTCCGTCTATTCAAGATATTACTCGCATTCTTGAAGAAGAAAAGTATACGTTCATGGAGATAGCACAGCGAGACCCTGTAACAGGCAAGGTTGCAGGATATTATTTTGTTAAAAAGACAAAAGACACGCCGCATATTCCACTTCGCCCCTATGGCTTAAGGGGAGAGGAGTATGAGAAAGCAATAGAAAACTGGCGTTCCAAATCAGAGGTAAAAAAATTTTCCGACATTTTCAAATCAGTAAGGTACAAATCCCGATGGTTGCCTGGGCCTCATTCTGGAGAAAAATTTACTGATAAACAAAGATATGACAATCAGAAAGCCTTTGACGAACTTACTCAAAAATTGAGCTTGCGCGTTCGTTATGTGCCTACAAAGGGTTATGAATATGTCCAAGGATTTGGTTTTGTGAAAAATAGAAAGGAGGACAGGAAAAGAACATTAGAACATCGTGTAGCCGTGGTTATCATGTTTATGAGTCTTGCCGCGTCTTTGCTCTTTCTCTCCATAAGCATCACTGGCAACGCAATTGCACATCTCAGTCAAGAAAGAAGCAATATCATTGGAGGCTTCCTTTTCTTAATAGGAATCTTCGCAGCTTTCTTTTATCTTAGAGGTATTGTTATAAGTTCTCTACGCGCTCAATTCTTTCTCTATCGCTTCAAACAAAGGATAAAAGCATGCCTTCGCAAGTGAAAGAGCATCTTCTGCTTCTGCCTTTGAGGGCACATATCCATAGTAGTTAATATTGTGGCGGGGCCTCCGCAGGGTGTCAACAAGCCGTACAGGACGTTCTGTTTGTACAGGAACTTTCTCAAGTTCTTTTACTTGCTCTACGTGATCTTGAGATGCGATGCCTTTAGAGATTAGACGCGCATCACCGAGCATGCGAAAACACTCGTATACATTTCGAATAATATTGAAAGCAGATTCATCAGTAACAGAGAGAGTCATAGTATACTGGAGCTCACGCCGTGCAGCAGCGATGATACTGGCAGCATTTTTCTTATCGAGATGTTTTATTCTGGCATTCATGGGCGCACCTCAAGAAAACCATCAAGGACAATTCCATTTGCAATATTCGCAAAGAGATTTAAATCAATCTTATTGCGGGAAAATATATGAAGATTTACTTTGACATCTTTCCGATATCCGAGCTCTCGAATGATGCCTAATTGAACAATCTTCAATTCCTCATTACCTAATACCTCCGCCGCAATATCGATGTCGCTCTCTTCAGTATCAGTGCCCCATCGATAACTGCCAAACAGAATGACTGAACGAGGAGACTGAACAATCTGATAGACTGCTTCAAGAACGTCCGATTCATAAATTTTACTTAAGTGATATGGCATCTTCTTGGTAAGCAATGCAGGATGTTTTTGATTGACTGACAAAATCCACGCTCTTCCTGCAATCTCTGATTTCAAAAATTTCTGCGTAATTAAATCATTAACAACGTTCTTCGTAGCAGTTTTTGATGATTTTATTTTCTTGGACAACTCTGTAAGCCCTATTCTTGCGCGGGGATAGGCATAAAGCCATGCAAGACATTTGTCGAGCGTTCGTTCTAATTCATTGATTCCCACGTTCTTTAAGAGTGTTGTAACTTGTTTCATCCGTAATAAACTTTTTCA
Organism: Candidatus Woesearchaeota archaeon; assembly: GCA_964554415.1. GTDB lineage: Archaea > Nanobdellota > Nanobdellia > Pacearchaeales > GW2011-AR1 > JAGVXD01. The sequence goes on from CAZKON010000006.1 coordinate 35,252, forward strand.
GAACTATATAAACTTTTCTATTACTACATAGTCCTATAAATAACTATCTGAGTCTATTAAAAATCACCAAGTGAATCTCCCCACCCCAAGGGTTTGCCTTCGGCAAATCCGCCTGCTGGCGGAGTGGGGCATCCAAGAAAACCAAGAACCGAAGCGGACTCATATTTGAGATAATTATCTCTTAAATCAGACTCTTGCTCGCTTAAACATCGACGCGTTTCTTCTGTCAAGAGAGCGCATGCTTTATCACCACAGCAAGCTATGGGGTATTAGGAAAGAATAAACTACTTAGAGAAGAAAGGCAGCAGTTTTGCTTCAGCCTTCCTTAGGTTTTCATGAAACGTAGCAACAGAAACATTCATCTCTTTAGCTAATATTCCTAAATCTACTTTTCTTGGCCAAGTATAATATCCTAGTCTTAAAGCAAGATTGAAAGCTCTTCTCTGTTTTTCAGGCAACTGTGGTCGAATCTTGGGGAAATAAATCTCAGCCATATCTGTTTTTGACAGAGAGCGCAATGTGAATTCAGGAAATTTGCTTTTCCATTGCTCAATCTCTTTGATTATATTTTCAAGGATTTTTCGATTGAACGAGCTTATGTGCCATTCTTCATAGCCACCTTTTATAATAACAGGTGAAGGATGATACAGCTCGGCTGCAAAAAGTAACTCGTAAAAATGCTCTTCCTCCGCGATGAGTGTGATAAGGTGATTCCCACTTACTTCTATCTCTTTTATTTTTTTGTTCTTTTTCAGGGCAGCAATGAATTTTCTTTTCTCGTTTTCTTCTCCTTCCAGTATATGAATGCCCAAAATATGTATCTTTCCATTCTTTCTGAAATGGTCAACCGGATAGAGGAAGTCTGTTACTTTATACTTGACAGTTAACAGAGTATAAATGCTGTCTGTATTGAGTACCTTAAATTTCAGGCTCCACATACAGAAACATGTGCTCACACCTTAATAAGGATTACGACTTCAATTGTAAAGGGTGACACTGATTCATGCTTGTGCGGATGTAGCACTAGCTTGCTGTTGTAGCATATCAAGGGGATTCTGCACCTTCTTAAGCTGTTCGCTGGATATGTGAGTGTATACTTGTGTAGTTGATAGAGAGCTGTGCCCGAGCATTGTTTGGATGATTCTTATATCTGTCCCGTTTTCCAGCAGATGCGTGGCGAAACTATGCCTTAATGTATGAGGAGTAACTTTTTTCTGAATTCCTGCACGCTTGCTGGTAAGCTTGATAATCTTCTGGATATTCCTTGTTGTCAATGGTTTTTCTTTAGAGAATATATATTGGTTAGACCTGCCTTCAAGATATTCCTGTAATCCCTTGACAAGTGTTGGTGAGATAATAATCAATCTATCCTTCCCTCCTTTACCTCTTCGCACCCATCCTGTGCCATCTTGTGAGTTAATATCGCTGACTTTAAGGTTGACAAGTTCAGAGACGCGCAATCCCGATGAATATAACAAAGATATGATAAGTCTGGATTTCTCTGTATCTGCGTTCTCAATTAAGGCTCGTACTTCATCTGGAGTCAGGACAGCAGGCAGGCTTCTTTCCTTCTTAGGCATTTTAATCTCACTAAAATCCTTCTTTAAAACTTCAACGTAAAAGAATTTAAGTGATGCAGCAGCAAGCATAATTGTATTCTTAGACTTGCTTTCAAAGAGAGATGAAAGATAATTCTTTGCATCTTGTGCATTAAGATTTGCAATATCTTTATTTGCATGCTTCAGAAATTTGTCTACGAAAAACGAATAATTTCGTACAGTTAAAGGTGAAAAGCCACGAAGTCTCAATTCACTGTGTAAATTTTGTAGTGCTTCCATTATCATCTCTGTTCTATCTTAACCGAACGTTTATTTAAATCTTCGTATATGAACTATATACGACCTTAATCAATTATACCATCTCGTTCCTCTCTTGCTGCGG